>NZ_JAUOEO010000002.1:300000-600000 GCF_030540825.1 Flavivirga spongiicola | reverse complement strand
TCAGAAGAAAAGAATTAAACACCTCAGCTTTATTTGTTTACTTCGTGCCACTATTTCTTTAACAACTTCTTTTTAACTGCTTTAAATAACTTAACAGCTAAAAGGGCTAGAAGGCCCACCAACAAGCCAACTATAAAATCTTTTATAAAAGAAGGCAATATATCCAAGAAATGATGGAAAAATTCAATATTATGAACAAATATACCTCCTGCTACCAAAATCAGGGCAATGGTGCCAATTACAGATAAACTTTTAATAACCACTGGAAGTGCTCTAATTAAAAAATTTCCAATGAACTTTGAAATACTTTTTTCTTTACCACTAAAACTAACAAGCCTGTATCCCAAATCGTCCATTCTAACAATAAGAGCAACGATTCCATAAACACCTATAGTTGCTATTAAAGCTACAATTGTCACAACCAATACTTGAAACAAAATAGGTTTTCCTAAAACCGTACCCAAAGCAATAATTACGATTTCAACAGATAAAATAAAATCAGTAAAAATGGCTGATTTTATTTTCTTTTTTTCGAGAATTAACTGGTCTTCCTTTGACAGGTCTGTATTCTCAATGGTCACTTTAGTATGCTCATGGGGTACAAAAAATTCATATATTTTTTCTGCGCCTTCAAAAGCCAGATAAACACCACCTAATACCAATGATAAAGTAATAGCCCACGGTGCAAAAGCACTTAATAAAAAAGCAATTGGCAAAATAATTAATTTATTAAGCGCAGAACCTTTAGTAATAGCCCATAAAACAGGCAACTCCCTAGAAGAAACAAACCCTGTTGCTTTTTCAGCATTTACCGCTAAATCGTCACCCAAAATACCTGCTGTTTTCTTTGTAGTAATCTTACTCATAACTACAACGTCGTCCATTAAAGCCGCTATATCATCTAGTAGTGCAAAAAATCCTGATGCCATTCTTAATTATTTGGAAGTTAAATTGTCAATAAGAGACATCGTTATGTAAAGTAAAATAATAACAGGTATCGCTGCAAACTGTAATACAACTAATAGTACGATACAAAGCATTATAAAAATATACCGTGTTGCATTTGTTTTAAAGTTCCAATTCTTAAACTTTAAAGCAAATAGCTTTATGTTAGAATTTAGCAGGTAACAACTTAAAAATGTCAACCCAATTAAAAACCATTTGTTAAGAATAATAGCATTAATAAAATCATTATTTTGAAATTCCATTATTAATGGTAACGACACTATCAATAAGGTATTTGCCGGAGTTGGAAGACCTTTAAAATAGCTTTGTTGTTCGGTATCTAAATTAAAATTTGCTAAACGGTAAGCAGAAGCTAGCGTTACAAATAATCCTAAAAGAGGAAATATTGGTAAATTAAAATCTAACCAATCTGTATTTGAAGACCAATTATTATATACCTTCTCTGATGTATTAGTTGTTAGTAACAACAATTTATACATAATAATTCCTGGTACTAATCCGCTGGTTACCATATCTGCTAGTGAATCTAACTGTAAACCTAACTCACTTTGAACATTTAGTTTCCTAGCTGCAAAACCATCAAAAAAATCAAAAAATATACCTAAGAAAACAAACAAAGAAGCAGCAATAAAATGATTATCAATAGCAAAAATAACTGCAATACTTCCACTTAATAAGTTTAAAAGCGTTAGCGCATTAGGAACATGTTGTTTCATATATAAATATCTTATTGCCTTAAAAAATTGTTTTGTAAAAATAACAAACAATTATTGTGCAAAACAAGTATTAAACAATATCTATTATAATTTCAAGTTTAATAGATTAATAAATTATGCCTGTATAACTATGAAATGAAAATAGAAGCCTTACTATTTTCTATTTTGATTTACTATAATTAATTTACATAAACCAAGTTATGGAGATTATGAGCAAACAAATAAAATGAAAACTGAACTCGTTTAAATCTGATATTTTTATGATTAAATTGGTATTATGTGCATCTTTGTAAAAAAATTGCGGTTGAAAACTTACATAACTGTTTTGTTTTATACAATTTCTGTATCAATATTTAGTCAAACGGTTAGGAAATATTCTAACGAGTTTATGAATATTGGTGTGGACGCTGCTGCTTTAGGTATGAGTAGCGCAGTAACATCTCATTCTGCTGATGTCAATTCTGGTTATTGGAACCCTGCTGGTTTATTAAAAATAGAGGACAATCAATTGGCTTTAATGCACTCTAGCTACTTCGCTAATATTGCTAACTACGACTATGCTGCTTTTGCTATGCCTTTAGACAAGCAAAGCGCTATAGGTATATCATTAATTCGTTTTGCTGTTGATGACATTTTAAACACCACACAACTTATTGACGAACAGGGTAATATTAATTACGATAGAATCAGTTTGTTTTCTACTGCAGACTATGGGATGACATTTTCGTATGCAAGAGCGCTTCCTGTACAAGGATTAAATTATGGCGTAAATGCCAAAGTAATACGACGGGTTATTGGTGATTTCGCTTCCTCCTGGGGTTTTGGTTTAGATCTAGGCGTACAGTTTGAAACTGATAATAACTGGAAATTTGGTCTGATGGCTCGTGATATTACCACCACTTTTAATGCTTGGGCAATAGATAAAAATGAATTTGCTAAAATTCAAAATGCTGTAGCTGGCCAAAATCAAGAATTACCAGAGACTACTGAGATTACCATTCCAAAATTACAAATTGGAATTTCTAAGCTAATCGATTTTAATTTTGATTACACATTATTAACAGCTGTAAATTTAAATGTTCGCTTTGAAGAAAACAATGATATTTTTTCATCATCGTTTGCTAGTATAAATCCAGCTTTAGGCTTTGAATTTGGGTATATAGATATGGTATATTTACGTGCTGGTATGGGGAATTTTCAAAATGAAAAACAATTTGACAATACTGAACAATTAAGTTTTCAGCCTAGTTTTGGTGTTGGTTTTAAATACAATGGTGTTCAAATAGATTACGCTTTTACCGATATTGGAGACCAAAGTGTTGCTTTATATTCAAATGTATTTTCTTTAAAACTCGATTTTAGTATTTTTAGATAATGAAGTGGTTATTACTATTTTTCGCTTCAACCAAAAAACATGTGCTCAGCTTGACTGGGTAGTTTAAACCATTTCAATATTTGTTTAGATGAATAAAACATTACTCTTTTTACTTCTTTTTTTATTTGCTGCAATTATTACAAGTACAGCTCAAAAAAACACATTATCACCAGAAGCAAGCATTAGTGTATTAACTATTGGCCCTGGTTCTTCTTTAAATGACTCTTTTGGGCATAGTGCTTTTAGAATTACCGACAGAGTAAATGGTCTAGATTTAGTTTATGGATACGGTGAATATGATTTTGACACACCAAATTTTTACTTAAAATTTGCACAAGGAAAACTAAATTATTTAATCAGTAAAGATAAATTTCAAAGGTTTTATCAAGCTTATAGTTATTATAACAGAACAATAAAAGAACAAGACCTAAATCTTTCACAAGAAGAAAAACAAAAGCTTTATGACTTTTTAATAAATAATTATAAGCCAAAAAATAGAGGCTATTTATACGATTTTTTCTTTGACAATTGTGCTACAAAAATTAAAGACGTTGCTAACGTTAGTCTTAATAACTTCATTATTTTCAACAATCCTAAAGATTATAAAGAAGCTACTTTTAGAACTTTAATTCAAAATAATCTCAATAGAAATTCTTGGGGAAGTTTTGGCATAGACGTAGCTTTGGGTTCAGTAATAGATAAAAAAGCAACTACTGAAGAGCATATGTTTTTACCCGAAAACATATACAGATTCTTTGATAATGCAACAATAAAGAATAGTAATAAATCTTTAGTTAAAGAAAGTCGAGTTTTATATTCTCAAAAGGATACACCAAAACCTAATACCTTTTTTACAAGTCCACTTTTTATTTTAGGTATTGTGAGTGGTATAATCCTTTTTATAACTTATCGAGATTTCAAAAAAAACAAACAGAGTGTTTGGCTGGACACAACTCTTTTCAGTATCACAGGAATTATAGGAATGTTCCTGCTACTGCTTTGGTTTGCAACCGACCATAAAGGAACACATCAAAATTATAATTTACTTTGGGCATGTGCTCTTAATGTTTTTATTATTCAGCAACTATTTAGAAAAAGAGTAAGCATTTGGTTTATTAAATATTTGAAATTTTTAATAATTCTATTATGCCTATTAACATTACACTGGATTATTGGGGTACAAGTATTTGCTATTGGATTAATCCCATTTTTAATAGCACTATTTATTAGATATATTTATTTGATTAGATTTTACAGTTAATGGTCTTCTTTTCTTAGAATTAATACTGAATACTGTGACAGGAAACTGAATACTGAATTATTGCCCTCTAAAGAAAATCATAGTGCTTATGGTTTTAACCAAAATATTTATATCTAAAAAAAAGCTTTTGTGCTTGATATAATATAAATCGTATTGTAGTTTTAGCAAACTATCATCAACAGAGGAACCATATCTGGTTTTAACCTGTGCCCAACCTGTAAGACCTGGTTTAATGATATGGCGCGTTTCGTAAAACGGTAACATTTGCGATAATTCTTTAACAAAAAACGGGCGTTCTGGTCTAGGACCAATCAAACTCATTTCTCCCTTTAATATATTAATAAATTGAGGTATCTCATCTAATCTGGAATGCCGTAAAAATCTACCAAAAAGTGTGACTCTTAAATCTCCTTTTTTAGCCCAAACTGCTCCAGTTTTTTCAGCATTTTTAATCATAGTTCTATACTTCAAAATTTTAAAGGGCTTTCCATTTTTCCCTATCCTATCTTGAGAATAAAAAAGAGGTCCACGATTTGCGATAACATTCCCTAGAAAAATAAATGGTAATAATAGGATACCTATAAAAATTCCAATTATAGAAATAAGAATATCAAAAAATCGGTGAAAAAATAAATACAATTTATTTTGGTTACTTCTACTAAATGGAAAATACTTATAAAAATCTTTCCCTACAAATTGCACAGGTATGCGTTGCGCCATCTCTTCATATACCTGTGTATATTCTTTTATTGAAAATCCTTCTTCTAAAAGTGAAATAAGTGAATAATAAATTTCTGAAGTAATGGATTCTGAATTATAACTTGCTATAACAATCTCTGATATATTTTCATCCTTAATTACTTGACGTATTTGATTTGGTTTATACTCAGTAACCGCATTAAACTTAATAGATTCAAGACTATTTAATTCACAATTAACAAAGCCTTTTATTTTATAATTAGGATCTGAATTATTAAAGGCCTCAACAATAGTTTCAATATTTGAGGTTTCACCTATAATTAATACTTTTTTATAAAATCTGGGAGAAACAATAAAAGTTGCATATACAAATCTCCATAGAAATAAGGCTATAAATATCGCAAAATAAAAGTATAATATTTGAAGTCGGTTATCTGGTAAAATAGGTGTAAGAAACGGTGTTAAGAGATAAAATAGAACAGTAATTGAGGCCGTAAAAACTATACTAGCAAAGGTTTTTTCTATTTTACTGGATTTCTGTAAATCATAAAGTTCAAATATAGTCCCAAATACTGAAACATATAAAACAAGAACAAAAATCCATGTCCAATTTTCTTTTGCTATGGTGAAATAATCAAAATCAAATGTATTACTAACAAAGTATAGCACAATCAATATTGAAATAATATCGAAAATACGCAGCAAAACTTTACGTTCTGAAATATTAAAATGGATACTGCGGTTAGACATCTTATCGATTCAATTGGAAGACCATAAAGATAACAAGTATATTTAATTAAGCTAAAATTATTTACAAGACTTGAAACCATTGGTTTTTAACAACATTCCAATCCAATTGTTCTGCTGTCTTTCTGGCATTTAAAGCCATGATGCTCGATTCTTTTGGTGAATTTAATAACTTCTTAATGGCTTTAATAAATGCCTTTACCGAATCCGGCTCTACTAAAATACCTGTATGACCATCTTCTATTAAAAAAGGCATGCCACCGACATTAGTAGAAATAATTGGCAACCCTAAGGCCATAGCTTCAATAACACTAACAGGCATATTATCAAAATTAGTGGTATTAATAAAAATATTATAGTCTTTAGATTTTTCTATCCATTCTTCTTTTGATAATTTCCCTGTAAAAGTGACTTCTACTTTTAACTCCTTCGCATAATCTATTACCTTTTGCATACTTCCATCACTATCTGGACCAACCATACAAAGTTCTGCATTCATATTAAGATCTTTTAAGGCTTTTAAAACCTTAATTGCTAATATCGGGTTATATATTTTTGAAAGTGAACGCACCCACAATAGTTTTACTTTATCAAAAGGCCTTTCTTGAAATGTATAATTATTAAGCGTTATTGAATTAGGAATACAAACGATATTGAGATATCCTAAATCTTCAAAATTTGACTTCATATATTCTGATGGAGCTACATTCTTATAAGCATGATTAAATATTGCTTTAGATAGTCCAGGAGACTTTTTTAAACGTTCTGGTAAGTTTCCACCATGTAGGATAGGGATATATCTCAGTTTGAGCAATCTACACAATTGGCTTACAAAAAATGCATAATAAAAATTTAATGTACTGTAAGTATCTATTAACACTACGTCTACTTTTCTTTTATATTTGAAACAAGTCCAAAGCATGTGACATAGTCTTAAAACGATGTTCTTTTTTTTAGATGCAGAAAATACTTTATATCCTTCGCCTCTAAACAAAAGTCCTAATATATCTATAGAAGACTGATTGCCTTTATTATTGAATTGGTTTCCTATGTAAAGTAAGCTCTTCAATTATTAAACTTTTATATATAAGTTATTGCGAAATTTGTTTTATTTTTTTCTTCTTTTTAACATCATAATTTACATTTAACAAACATAGTCCATAGATGAATGCGGGAGCAGCTATTCGCATAGATGAATGGTTTATTGTTAAAAACCAAAATATATAACATGAATAAAAGAAGATATTTGACTTATTTTTTAATCTCAGTAATAGCGGCGTAATTAATAGAATCAATAATGCGACCATACCAATTAAACCATGTTCTGATAAAATACGACTCATTTCATTATGAGAAGCTGCTTCAACACCCTCTTTTTGTTGTCTTAGCTCTTTAATTTTACCCACTCCCACTCCTAATATTGGATTCTTTAAAAACTCGTCTAATTCAAAAGAAATTAGTTTGGCTCTACCTGTTGAAAGATCCTCTTTTTCTCGTCCTAACGCATCTTCATTAGCATATCGCTTTTCTATAAAACCATTAGTTTGAAGAGAAGAATACAACCAAATAGACAGACCTATACCCGCAAATAAGAGCAATATTTTACCAATTCTAAACTTGTTTTTAACATTAACTTTTTTATAATAAAAATAAATAAATACAATTATCATAAATAGAGCAGTAATGATACCTCCTCGACTAAAAGTAACTATTCCTCTGTAACTAATTACAGCTAATAACACACCATTTACAACTTTAAGAAATATCGATGGAGAGGTCATAAAAAATCTTAGACTAAATACAAACATACCCAACCCTAAAACTGTTGCTACTTGATTAGGTCCAAACCCTCCAGAGGCTTCAAAATTAGAACCTGTACCAGAAATGGTTTCTCTAACACTTGGGTTATATAATAATAAATATGCAGCTGTGGATATTAATGGTAGCCCTATTGATAAAAATACTTGATGGAAATCTTTATATCTTATTCTTAGTTTATAACAGAATAACGAAACGACTCCTAAACAAACTGGTCCACTTAAATTAAATGCAATGGCAGTACGTATTGTTGTACTTTCTGTAATATTAAATCCTGCCACAAGTACCCCTGGCAAAAGCAAAAAAATGTAAATAATATATGGTATAGGTTGTTTGTTTTTCTTGATAACAAAAAGCCCCATTAAGCAAAATAAAATAACTAAATACTTGGAGGTTTCATATAAAAAATTACCTTCCGTCATTCTTAAAAACACCTCAACCCCAACAACATAACCACAAGCAATCAAAACTTGTAAAGATTTTTGATCTTGCTTTGCTTTTAATATTTTATATGTAAAATAGCAAACCGTACTTATTAAATATACCTTAGACAATACTGCTAAATTGTAAACAGCAAATCCAATTAGAATATGTGAAATTATTGTATATAGGTAATTAATATTTTTCAATGTTATTTTATAAAGTTTCTATATATGACTAATATGGTTTGTAATTGTATTTTATCAGAATAATTTTCTTGTATATTCTTTTCATAACGCTTTGCATAAGTTTCCCGCAGCTCCTTATTTTCAACTAACGAAGATAACGCTTTAGATAAATCTTCTCTTTTGGTTGCATTAACTAAAACACCATCATAGTTATTTGTAATGACTGTTTCGCACTCTCCTACTTTAGTAGCTATAACTGGTAATTTAGCTAACCCATACTCCAATAAAGCAATAGGTAATCCCTCAGATTTTGAAGATAACACACCTATATCACACTGTTTTAAAATATTAAAAATATCAGGTTTACTGCCGTATATAAAAACAGAATCTATCAAATTTAACTCTTCCGTTTTAGTTCTAATGGCTTCAAAATAATCATCATTAAAATTTTTACCTACACAATGTAATGTCCAATCTGAATAATTTTTAAGTACTTCATTAAAAGCCTCTAATAGTGTAATATGATCTTTTTGTGGTCTTAAGTTAGCTAAACAGATAATACGCTTACCTGATTCTCCTTTTAGAGTTGTAGCAACAGAAGTTTTATTTATCACTGCAAAATTTGGTAGATAAGAAACGTTTTTAATTTCAAGTTTTTCTTTACTCCATGCTTCTAAGGTTTTATTTACGCTAAAAACATGAGAGAAATACTTTGAACAAAACTTTAAAAAACCAAACTTTCTATTTTTTAAAAATTCGCTATTACCATAATGATCATGCCATATAATAGAAATATTCCTATTTAATAATTTTATAATAGTTGCTAAAAAAAAAGAGCTTGAATGTGCATGAATAATTTGTATTTTTTTTTGCTTGACAAATGTATTTAGCTTTTTTATCGCCTTTAAATCAATTATTCCTTTTTTGTTTAGAAACAAATATTCAACATTACTTGAAAGGCTATTTTTAAGAAGCCCCTCTTTTCTGGTAGTACATAAAAAAGAGGTTTCTATTTTAGACGCTAACACATTAGCAATATTTACAGCTACTCGTTCTGCTCCTCCTGCATCTAAAGAATCTATTAATTGTAATACTCTCATCTATGATTTTAATAATTTGATGATTTCAGCCTCAAAGGTATCTAAGGTATATTCTTGAGACCATCTGGATGCGTTTATAGACACCTTCTTTAACCGATCAATATCATTTAATTCTTTTTCAATATTACTTACAGCCAATTCTAAGTTAGGTTTAATTAAAATTCCTCTGTTACCATGATCTAACATAAAAGGAACGCAAGAAATTGGTGTAGCTATAGGAATGGTTCCAAAAAACATAGCTTCTGCAACTGCTTTTGGCCACCCTTCAGATTTAGATGGTAGTATTAAAAAGTGGGCTTCTTTAAAAATTTCTTTTAAAACATTTCTTTTCCGATTGCCTTTTAACTTAACTACTTCTTCCAACTCATTATTAACTATATATTTTTGTAATTCTTTATTTAATATACCATCTCCATAAACCTCTAAAAACACTTTCTTCCCTTTTTTATGCAAAGCTTCAACAATTTTAATTGCTAATAAAGGACGTTTACCTTTAACAAGGCTTCCAACAAAAATAAATTTTAAAGCTTTAGTGTAATTTCGAACTTCTGGAGTTTCTATTTCACTATTTGTATAAGTTGCTGTGAAAAATGGTTTAATATTTCTAGTTTGATTTTGCCAATTACCATAAACTAAAGTTGTCATGTTTTTAGTTAGTAATGTGTTTGCCAATAACCATTTTTGAAACCTATAACTTATTGGCTGCTTTGCCTTAGAGTTCCAGTTTCCAGCATATTTAGCCGTTTTTATTTTACTTGGAAAAAAAACTTGGATTAAACAACCAAGTAACCCTATATTGCCAGGGCAGCGTAAATGTATATGATCTGCTTTAAACATGACACTAATTAGCCTAAAAATGATTATTGGAAAAACAATAATACTTCTTAAAACATTAAAAAATGATGTAAAATTTAATGACGGTGTCGAAATAACCTGTAAATCCTTTTTAAAATTTGATAATAGCAGTTCTCGATCATATGATGTAGGGGATATAATAGTGACTTTATCTGCATACTTAAACCAAATATCCATTTCGTAGACATAAGGTGCATATGCGGCATAAATGTTTTTTCTTTTCAGTGTAGGAGCATCTGTTATGGTTAAAAAATGCATTAAATATAATCTTTTGATGTGTTATTATTAATAACTACTGCTGGAACTCCCAATACTGTTTTATTAGCTTCTACCGAATTTATTACTAAAGAGTTTGCACCAATAACACAATTATCGCCAATATTTATTTTTCCTGCAATCACAGCATTTGTGCCAATATATACATTATTCCCTATGATTGGTACTCCTCTTTTTTCTTCCCTACCACTTACTCCTATTGTAACCCCTTGCGAAATATTGCAATTAACTCCAATTACCGCTGATGCATTAATAATTATTCCTCCAAAATGCCCTATATAAAAACCTGCTCCTATTCGGGAGGTATATGGTAGTGAAATCCCCGTTATAATCTCAATCCATTTTTGACAAATAACGGCAAAAACTAGAAGTATTCTTTTTATTATTCTAGGTAGTTTGCTTTTATAAATACTATTGGAAGCCCTATAAACAAATAATGCCCAAAGCCCTTGATTTGTTATTATTAGAGTAATAGCCGATTTATTGCCACTATATTTCTTATACTTTCTAATATCTTGAGAAAACATATTCATTTATCATGATAAATTTTAACTTCTATTTTTCACTTTTCTATATTAGGTTTACTTATTAATAACGAAAACCATCCAATTACCCTACCAATACTCTCTGTTAATGCTTCCTTTTTTTTATTAGAAGTAATTACGTTCGTAAATCGTATTAAAGTTAACAAAAAAGCTGTTGCATGCCATTTGAATTTAGCTTTTAAACTAGGTATAGGATATTTTACACGCCATACATACCAACCATTTCTAAGAACCATTTTTCCATATTTATATTTATTAGGTCTTCCTGAGTCATCATGATGATGAGATAACTTTGCGTTAGTATTTACATATAGTTTTCCTTGTTTTGCTAATCGCAAAGAAAAATCAGCGTCTTCGTATAAACCGTATCCTTCAAAATAAGTTGAAAACGACAATGTTCTAAATATTTCTTTTTTATAAGAAGATACCCCTCCCATAATTTGCTCAACCTGGTAAATTTTACCCGATGGAGGTAGAAAACCAACAGATCTACCATGAGCAAAGGAAGGTAAAAAACCAGGGGCTGTATCAGGCAACAAACCAAATTTACGCCTCATTTTAAAACGAGCTGGCTCATTACGCATCCAACCATCATAATGAAACTTTCCTTTATCTCCTGTTTTGGTAGTTTTTTCCCATTCAACTTCATTTTTAATATAACCGCCAACAGCCATAGCTTCAGGGCATAAATTATAAGTTTCTATTAAATTTTTAAAATAATTCGAAGTCAAAACAATATCGTCATCTAGAAAACAAACAATATCAGAATTATCGGCAATCAAATTAATACCATAATTACGTTGCTTGGTCAACCCTCTATTCATGACTTCTACTTTAGAATATTTTAAGTTTTTAAATTTGTTTTCTTCTAATAGTAATTTAGTTTTATCATCTACAGATCCATCAATAATTAATATTTCATTCGGGTATAAGGATTGGGTATTAACTGAATTCAATAAGTTCAATAATGCCTCAGAACGCATATAAGTACAAACTATTAATGAAAAATTATAATGACTCATTAAGTTTAAATTTATTTATAAAAACATCGTGAATTTCTTTAAAAAATGAATCTCTTTTTAATATCTGCTTCCATAAAAGTCTATTGCTTTCTTGAAGTTTAATAAAACTGTCTTCATTAATATTTTTATGAAAATTTAAAACTTCTTCTCTTATATTTTCACGTCGATTTTCATCGATGATGAGACAATGGTTACTCCATTTTATTTTGTTATGCAGAGGCAGTCTACAATCTGTATCTAGTAGCACAGGAATCCTTCCAACTGCTAAAGTTTCATAAAACCTAACCGAAAAATTCCCAGCACCCCTTATACAAAACGTATACGGATTATTATAAATATTCTGATAGAACTCTTCTGTTGTTATCTGCTTTTCTTTTTGTGTTTTTGCTCCCGCCCTATACTTATCTCTTAAAATAAAATTTGTTTCTATTTCTTTACTCATTTTTAAAAGCCTAAGATATTTTGCTCTTTTTACACTTGACGGATAAAAAGGTTGATAATCTTTAAGCTCTTTTCTAAAAACCCTTTTTACATTGATTTTTATAAAAACTGAAAATTCTTTGAGATATTTTACAATGTTTCCTTTTGCATGACCTACAAAACCTATTTTGGGGAATACTTCTTTCTTCAAAACCTTAAAATCTTTTTTCAAATTAGACTCATAAGGATCATTAATAAAAGAAGGTATTATAATAGTATTAGTATTCAATTTACTTTTGAATCCACTCAGTCTAAAATTGAAAACTTTTTCATCTTTTAAAGAATACCCAAAATCACCACCGGAATACACCCATACTCGTTTATTAAATTCTTTGGCTTTATCAAAAAGAGTTTGTTTTTCTAATTTATAGTTTTTCAAAGAATAAGTATATTCCAAAGGTAGAACAACAACATCACACTCATTTATGTCTGTAACAATTTTATAATATTTAATTAGAAAATCACTTTTAAGAAAACACAAATCAAATAATAAAGGAAAAACAAAACTGCGATTTTCTTCTGTTAATAAATTTGTATTTGTGTAGAGTTTAATCATTTTTATTTTCCATTAAAATAGAACTCCAATAATCACTTTGTTCCCATTGTTTTCTCATTTTCATTAAGTACGTATATGGGTTTCTTACTTTTTGCTTTCTAAAAAATTTAATAAATAAAATGGTTTTATACCCATTAACTTGAAAGGAAGTAAAATATTTTTTAAAAAACAACATAATTGTTGGTGATGGCTTGGGTTGTACTTTTTCATCATCCCATAGCTTTTTTATTTTAGTTCTAAACCCTCCCATTGGGGCTTTAAGATGTGTGATTTTGATATCTGGTATAAAAATGACATCTGTTCCTTTGTTTCTTACTTGCATTCCAAAATCTGAATCTTCTCCAAAACCAAATTCATAAACCATATCAAATTTCAAATTTTTAATAATGCTTGTTTTAACCATACTAGAACCTGAACCAAAAACTATAGTCTGAGAGGTATTAAAATACGTTTGCTGTTGATGTGGCTGTAAACACAGATAATTAAGCACCGAAATACCTAAGGTTTCAATCTTTTTAAAAGATGCTTCAAATAAATTATTTTCAAATCTTATATCGTCATCTGCTAAAAAAACCCATTCACTTTCAACTTTAGGTAATCCCAGGTTTCTAGCATTACAAACCCCTGTTATATTTGTAAATGTATGTTTTATTTTAAAAGGCCATGTTTCAGTTAGAAGATAGTCTAATTCTGATTCTGAATTTTTATCTGGGTTTTGCTCAACTATAATCACATTTTTTGGAATTATGGTTTGTTTTTTCAAATCTTTTAAAACATCATATAAATACTTTTTTCTTCCAATAGTAGGTATTATAACATCTACTTCTTTTTTATTTATAATTTGCCTATTAGATTTGACTTCTATTTTATCTAAATCTAGATTGTTCTTTTTATTAAATATCGATTTAATTAGCGGTAAAAGTGTCCACTTCTTCTCAAAAACCGCAAAACAAAAAGTTAACATAAAAGCCCAAAACCATTTATAATGCTGTTTTACAAATTTGAATAATTCGTATTTTGAGGCCTGTTTTACTTCAGTTTTAACAGACGTATTTTCTTTTAACAACTTTGGTTCAGAATAACAAAAAACACCTTGGGGCATGGTGATTTTAGCCAATGAATTAATAAAATAATCGAAATTTGAAAATTTACTTATGGCCTTAGAAATGGTATTTAACAATTCTGCATGAATACCTCCAATATCACTACTCATTAACCAAGTTGGATAGGTTACATTATAATTCACTTTAATAAAAATGGACTGATCCACATAGCCTATTTGATTTGGTATATAAGTGTTATTACTAACTGAATATGATGCTATGATGCGTTTGTGGTGAAAAATATCCAAGATAGGAGATTCATTAATAAAATCTACATAGACTTCATGACACCAAATAATAAGTTCTTTTGGAAACGCTTCTGCTATACTAAACAATGTGGTGGTTATTGATGTTTGAGTTTCAAATGAGACCACTTGAAACTTACTATCAAGTATTTTTAACACATAATTGTTCCTATGTACTACATAAATCATGAAATGATCGATTTATAATAATCAATATTGATGTTAGCATTCTTTCTAATATCAAAAAGTTCCTCTACTTTTTCTCTTGCAGCAGATCCCATTTGTGCACATAAAGTTTCATCATTGAGTAATTTAACCAATTGGTTTGCATATTTGTCTATTTCTGTTGGATGAACCAAATAACCATTAATACCATCATCGATAAGCTCTTGAGCCCACCCAATACTCGTATTTACGACTGGTTTTCTCATCGCCATAGATTCTATAGTTACCATACCTAAAGTTTCTGCAAAAGACGGAAAAGTACAGACATGCGCTTTTTTTATTTGTTCTTTAACTTCAGAATAAGGAATTTTCCCTAAATAACGAACCCGCTTCTTAGCTGCTTCAGAAAAAGTTTGCTCCATTAACTTATAAGTAGACTTTTCTCCTGTTTTAATATCTGAAGCATCATTTCCTATAAGGATCAATTTTGCGTTTGAGTTTTGTTTCAATACCTCATTAAATATCTCTGCCAATTCTAAAACCCCCTTTTTTCTTATAATAGTACCTATATACAATATGGTATTTCTATCATAAACTTTTGGCTCATTATTTTCAAAATTTTCTAATTGTAATCCATAATGAATTGTTTTAATTTTATTTTTACGCAAACCAAATATTTTTGCAGTTTCAATACCTGCATAAGTCGTTGGAGCAATAAAAGCTTTTGCTTTCTTTAAAGCTAATTTCTCAAACATAAAGTTTTTAAATTTTTGCTTTCTTTTTTCTAATTTACAAAAATAAGCATCACTTCCATGAAACCGGATAACTAAAGGTACTTCAAAGTTCATAAAAGCAGTTATTCCCGTCCAGTCTGGAGCTTCTAAAGCATCTATCTCTTTTTTTACTACTATTTTATTTACATAATTTTGAATATGTTTTCTGTAATAATACCAAGTAAATAATTTATAGGCTTCTTTCTTAATAAGGTGGATTTCCACACCTTCGTCATCTATGATTTTATTTTCATTTTGATGGTACACAAATACTGTGACCTTAGCTCCCTTTTTCACCAAAGCAACTGCTAAGTTTTTTATACTAGTAGCAATTCCTGCTGCATGTTTCACATTAGGATGTGGGTATTCTGATGTTATGTATCCGACTTTCATTTTGCCTAATTATTCTTATCAAAAATTATACTATTTATATAAATCGCTATATTATTAGAAAACTTATTTGCTCCTTCTATATTTAAATGAGATTTATCATAAAAATTAGCTTCATCGAGCGTTAACGAATCTTTAGAAAAGTTAAGATATTCAAGGTTATTCTTTAATGCTATTTCAGATAAAATATTATCTACATATATGCTCCGTTCTTTTTTATAATCATTAACTTTATAATATTGAGGAGATCTTATAAAACAAATTTGAATTTTATTCTTTTTACAAAAAAAAATGATTTCGTTTAATTCGTCTATTCCTTTTTTATAAATACTCTGAAAGTCTACTTTGTCTTTATCCAGCAAACGTTTACTGAATAAAGCCCAATTATTTTTATCCCACGATTTATCATGTGGCTTGAATCCTTTATAAATATGACCGCAATCATTAGTATCTCCTATAGACTTTAGTTTATTAAAAACTTGCATCTCGTACCCTCTGTATTTATACATCGGTATTATTTTTTCATAATAATAATCTTCATCAAGATACTTTACTATATCTTGGTATTCTTTCTTACTCGTGTAAGGCAAATATTGAAATTTCTCAAACAAACTATTTGAAGTTCCTAAAATATTATTGTCTACGTCTATTATCAATAATTTTGGCAATTTATTATTATTAATGTAAGATTGCCATCTAATCTTTAAAATGTTTAGGGGCGTACCGCTTATTCCTAAATTATAAGCTGTATGCTTTGTAAAATTCTCAATAATTTTAGGGTTATAATGTGCCTCTGCTTTTGAATTACCTATAATAATAATATCTGAATTTATTTTACCGTTAAAAATTTTATGCCAAACATTATCACAAATAGCATCATTATCTAAAACTATATCCAAAGTAAATTGAATTGAATATAATATTAAATACAGTAATAAAAAGGTTTTAAATATTTTAACCAGAAACTTTCTCAAAATTGAAAATAAATAAAAGAATTAGCCATATTGTTTAATGATAAAATTATAGCCAATACTGTAATTAAATAAAGAAATGGTTTAATTATTTTATCTTTCATAAAATGATTACTATTAATAAATACATGTGATTTATTTCTATAAAACCAATCTATTGCAACAAAAAAAATGAGATAAAAAAGTAAAATTTTTATACTTTGATTACTTAATTGCAAATAACTTAGATTAAAAAAATTTGCTCTTTTAAAAATACAACTAATATACTCGAAAGCTACAGATATATTTTCAGATCTAAAAAATATCCAAGCAAAAACAGTGAGCATAAATGTTATTGTCATGCTCATAAAATTATTTATAGTTTCAATAAAATTATTTGTTGAAAAAACAACTCTATTTATCCCTGAAGATTTCAAAATAAATGAGGGCAAATAGTAAACAGCATTTAAAGCTCCCCAAAAAATAAATGTCCAATTAGCTCCATGCCAAAATCCGCTAACGATAAAAACAATAAATATATTTCTAACGACTATAATTAATTTTCTTTTTGACCCTCCGAGAGGAAAGTACAAATAATCTCTAAACCAATTAGATAAAGATATATGCCAACGTCTCCAAAACTCAGGAATGCTTTTAGAGAAATAGGGCGTTTTAAAATTAGTCATTAGATTCACGCCAAAAAGCTTAGCAATACCTATAGCTATATCTGAATAACCTGAGAAGTCGCTGTATATCTGAAATGCAAAAAGTACAGCTCCAATAATTAGAACGATTCCTGAGTAACTGGAATAGTTAACAAAAATATCATTAACAAAAGGAGCGCAAGAATCTGCTATTACAATCTTCTTAAATAACCCCCATAATATTTGCTGTAAGCCTTCCTTCCCTTTTTTGTAATTAAAAACACGTAACTCATAAAACTGCGGTAATAATTTCGAAGCTTTTTCAATTGGTCCGGCAACCAACTGTGGAAAAAAACTAACGAAAACCGAAAAAGCAATAAAATTTTTAGTTGGTTTTAGTTTCTTTTTATAAACATCTATAGAATAACTTAACGTTTGAAATGTGTAAAAACTGATTCCTACTGGTAATATAATTTCTAGCGAACTCACTTGTATTTCATTTCCAAAAAACAAAAATACTGTTACAAAATTATCTATAAAAAAATTATAATATTTGAAAAAACCTAGCAACCCCAAATTGACTAATACACTTACTGTCAATAAAACTTTTCGTCTTTTTAAACGATTTTCTTTAAAAAGGCCTAACCCAATTGAATAATCCACAACTGTACTAAAAATTATTAAAAACAAAAAGCGATAATCCCACCAACCATAGAATGCATAGCTGGCTACTAATAACAAAATATTTTGGTATTTGTAACTCCTAATTCCAACAAACCAGTATAATATAAAAATTATAGGTAAGAAAATTGCAAAATCGATGGAGTTAAAAAGCATTTAGAATACTGGTGATTTTCTATTATTTATAGTTAAACCTTAATTTAAAAGATTATTTATGGCTTTCCATATATTTTCAGAAGCTTTTGTTGGTGTTTTCCCTGCCACGACTTTATACCACTCCAAGCACTCATCTACATTTGACAATTGACTATCTAAAATTTTCTTTACTAAGTCTTTTAAATCATTCTTATCAAAACAAAATACAGCAGCTTCTTTACTTGGCATTGATCTAAAATGAACATATTTATAATTTTGTCCTATATCTCTAATCCCTTTTTTAAGTTGTGGTTGTTCATAATTATAGTAAATACAAGGTTTGTTGTGTGCTACAAAATCAAATACTGTTGATGAACATACGTTAGTTACAAACTCGCTATGTTCACAAACATTATACAACATTTTAAAATCTTCTTTAGTTGGTAACACTTGGTTCCATTGACTACCAATCTGACTCCAAATAGGGTCTAAAACTTCAATTATATCCTTATTCTTCTCTATTACTGCATCATATCTGGGCGTAAAATCTACAGGACACTTTCTATAAATAATCCCTAGATTTTCTCCTTTGGTATTTAAGCTTCTAACAGCGTTGGCTAAATCTTCTAAATAGTACTGGTCTAATGGCGACGTGGTTTCATCATCTCCCGAATAACATATATACCTTTTATTTACATCTAAATTGTATGCTTTAAAAAAGGTCTCTCTTGTTTGTTTTAGAGATGTATCGTAATGTGGTTCAAATTGTGGTGTTCCTGTTACCATTATTTGTTCGTCTTTAACAAATGGATAGTATTGCAATACCTGGGATTTCATAAGATCACTCCAAACAAAATAATAATCGGTTTCTACCACTTGCATCGCTTTGGGTACGTTATCCCACGAATACACAAAAGCAATTGTAGGAATTCCTAAATCCTTTGCTGCTAAAAGCGCACTAATAGATTGTGTTGCACGTTGTGTTGTGCAAAAAATTAAATCTGGTTTATGCTTTTCTAATTGTTCTTTACAATATCTGTATTTTGAAGTTGAACGTTCTAACTTATTTATTTTTTGCCTAAGTTTTACAACTCCTTTTCCTGAAGAATATAACCCTACCAACCATTTTACATATAAACTTTTAAAAGTATTCTTAATGCCTTTATAATTAAAAGGAAACTTATATGTTGAATATACGCCATCACTAAATTTATCTCTGGACACATTTAATTCTGCCCGTTTTCTCGCTCTTGAATAAATTGAGAGCAAAGGATGACTGGAATGATCTTCGATCTTAACTTCATTAAATCCTAAGTTTTCTTTGAGTGAGAATATGGTATTATTCCAATATGTAATATCAAACCCTTTTTGTTCTCCAATATTTTTAAAATCTGTAAAAGCGAAATTTCTTAAACCAACACCGTCTGGAAAAAAAACAAAAACTTTTTTTTTCATTTATAAATCAATTTTTAAATGGGCACACTGTCATTAATTTGCTACACAATGTATCAATGACTCCTCTTTCGGGAAGAGATTCTTTATTTTTAAAAAGACTTAGCAATGTTTCTTTATCCATTTTTTCGTCTTTAATATGAGCTATATAAGCAGGGATTTTTATAGATTCAAAATAGTCCTGATATTTTATATCATCTCCAAAAATATCTCCAGAAAACTTTTGCCATACAGCCGGAATTCCATAAGCATGGGCTACAATAATTCCATGCAATGAAGATGATACTATTTTTTCACACTTTAAAAACTGATTCGTAGTTTCCTCTATATTATTTGTCATTAAATCTATTAATAGAATGGAATCTTCATTTTTATAAAAGTCTTTTACTTTTTTATAATCTTTATAATGAGGAACTACACCTATGCTATATTCTTTTATTATTTTAGGGTTGTAATATCTTGGTAATAATAAAGCTGGATCGCCATATATTTCAGGCACATCATAATTTTGAGATAATAAATGTGCTCTAGTTTGTGGTCCTCTAACAGCTAAAAACCTTGCCTTCTTTATTGGATATTCTTTAGAGACAATACCGCTTCCCCATACAATACATTTATGGTTAACATTTGTTAAAATACTACCTATAGTTACATAAATCGGTCTAAAAAAATCAAATATGGAAAATCGGGAAGGTTTACTCCAAACTACTTTTTTATTGGATATTTTTTCAACAAGATATTTACCAAGAAGGTCTCCATAGTTTTCTTTAGACTTCCTCTGTAGTTTAATTTCGTTCCACCAAAATAATCTAATTGTATTTGATGAGAACATTATTATACTTTTTGATTTTTTAGTTTATCTCGTTGTACCTGTTCTATGGGCAATATATCTTGATGTTTAAATTGTAAAGCTTTATAAACAGCATTTACATCTCTTGATAGTTTTCGTAATCCCATTGGTTCTAAAGAAGCTGCATGGTCTGTACCTTTCCATGTACGATCTATAGTATAATGCCTTTCTATAATATTTGCACCTAACGTATAGGCAGCGACATCGACCGCTATTCCTAAATGATGCCCTGAAAACCCAATATGCTTTATATCGTTCCCGTACTTTTCTTTTAGTAAATTAATATCTAAAAGGCATACATCTTCAAACGGAACCGGATAGCCCGAAGTACAATTATATAACACTAAATCTTCATTTCTATTATGCTTTTTAAAGAAGTCTACTAAATCTTCAATTTCCTCTTTAGTAGTCATACCCGTTGAAATATGTAATTCCCCCTTATAGTTTTCGCATAACCATTCTAACATAACAAGATTATTATTGCATGCTGATGGGATTTTAATAAATTCTGGATTTAAAGACGCTATCTCTTTTGCAGATGTTAAATCCCAAACTGATGTAGAATAAGTTATCTCTATATCTTCACAAAATAATTTTAACTCTCGATGTTGGCTAACATCAAATTCCAAAAATTCTCTATGTGCTCCATAAGTATCTCCATAAGAGTTTACTGGATTTGGATGAGGCTGGTTGTATTGTTCTTCTGTTAACAGTTCTTTATTGTTACGCTTTTGAAATTTTACAGCATCGACATTGCAAAATATTTTAGCCACTTTAATTAATTCTTTTGCAATCTCCATATCTCCTTTATGATTGCATCCAATTTCGGCTATTATATAAGGTTTTTTATATTTATTCATATGGTTTGAGACTTCTTAAAATCTTTTATTATAATTCATTATAAACTGACATGCTTCTCGAATCGCTCCTGCTCCAGAATTTTCAGAAAGCACTACATCTGCATGCTGCTTTACAATACTGGTTGCATTATTTGGTACTAAAGACCAACCTACACTACATATATTTGTGAGGTCGTTAACATCATCACCTACATAGGCTATGTTACTCAAATAAATTCTTTTATCTAATAAAATTTTGCTTAATAATGTGTATTTATCTTTTACACCTAAAAATATATGTTCTATTTTTAGTTTTTGCATCCGTTTAGCAACAAGTTGTGAATCCTCTGATGTCATGACCATAACCTCAACATTAAATTGTCTTAAAATTTCGAGCCCCATACCATCTCGCATATCAAAACTTTTAGTATGCTCTCCTTCTTTTGTATAGGTGATTGTTCCATCTGTAAAGACACCATCAACATCTAAAACAATGTGTGTTATTTTCTTTGATTCTTTTTCTCGTTTTTGTCTTTCAATTAATAGACTCTCAATAGCAATCCAATCGGGTTCTGTATCGATTTCCATTAAAGACTCTTCTGACATTTTTACAATAGCTACATTATCTCCTAATCTATTTTCGTTCTTCTTTAAAGCATCTTTACCAATAACGTAAACGGCTCCATTTTCTACTAATAGACCCTCAAAATCTTGACGCCTAGGCCTTTTATGAGGATTATAATTTATTGGTGTTCCATTTTCATTCCATAAAAAACGATGTGTATTTACAACTGTAAGAGCTGAATCATATTCACTACCAATTTTAGCTAAACAAGTATTAATATCTCCTCTTTTTGTAAAAGGGGACGTCGCTTGTAACAAACAAAAGATATCGAAATCATAGTTTATTGATTCGCAAAACTCTAACATAGCAAATTCGGTCGATGCGCTATCACTCGCACTTTCCTCACTTCTTAATAAGGCTTTAACCTTATCAGTCCAACTATATTCTTTTGTTATAAATTCAATAATACTTTCATCATCTGTATACACATAAACTTCATCAAGTTCAGAAAAAATCGCTTCTCCTAAAACCCAAGTAAACAGTGGTCTACCGACCATTTTGCGTTTATTTTTATTTGGTATTCCTTTTGATCCTTTTCTTAATGGAATAAAACCTATTTTTTTCATTATTACTAAACAGTTAATTTAAAAAAGAACAACCGCTAAAATACACTTTTTACAGATGAAACAACATTAAAATAGGATTAAATGCATTATTCCAATAAATGTTCAAATTAGCTTAGAGGATTAAAAACTTGTAAATAACTAGATTTAAAATCGATGGTCTTTAAGTCATTAATTAAATCTTCCACTTTTAATTCGAAATCTCTTTCATTCTGATTTAAATAGTAAGCCAGTTTATTATCAACATATTGACTAAACATTTCATTACCAACTTCATTAATAAGTATTGTTGGTACACCTAATTGATATGCTTCAATTAGACAGCCTGAATAATTAGTAATATGTAATAAACTTGATGTTATAGACTCAGGTAACGGCGTGGTATAAGCATCTTGAATAATTACTTTATTTTCAATTTTATTTGCCTTAATAAAAGATTCTAACTCATTAATATTCAAATTATTTCTAGGATGCAACCTCAAAACCCATTGATATTCAAGGTTTTTAATTAAAGAAACTATTTTTGGTGTCAACATATCTTTAATTGTAAATGGATATGTTTGCAGACTATAAATAATGTAATTGTCTTTGGATTCCTTTTTTTGTTTTTTTTGAAGCCAATAAGCTAAATAAGGTTGTCCGACCACTTTGGCACTAACATCAGTTGACTTACTTGCCCAAGAATCAATATTGTTTTTTGAAGCTTCATCCCAGTTCCAAAATTCTGTAGGCATTGTATTAAAACCGTTTTTAGGTATTTTATTCCAACTTGAAAAGGCTAAATGAATATTTGTCTGAGGCCCATGCTGAAAATCTATGGTCTTAATCTTAAAATTATTTGCGACAATTAAAGCCGCGTATAAATCGTCTAAACCGTAATACCCTAAAAAGATTACTTTCTGAGGCTTTATTTTTTTGTATAATTTTTCAAAAAAACCTTTACTAATATTTACTTTGCTACTCCATTTAATTAACTCACTTTGTGTGAGTCTTAAATTTTCAAATTTTAAATTATACTCACTTAATTCGGCATAAAACCCATTATAAAGTTCAAGGCTTACTTTTGGTTTTTGCTGTTTTAGCTTATAAATAATCTTTTTGACAAATTTATAATAATCAAGATACTTGTTTAAAGGAATAATCGCTTTTTCATTATAGTTAGGTTTTTGTATTTTTTGATATTCTATGGTATATACATCATTTTGTATATTATGAAAATCGATCATAGAATCATAAAACCGATTAAAATATTTACCGTTTTGAAATACTCTGTGAATATGAGATCCGTAAAATATTAGCTTTTTTTGTTTTAACTTAGAATAGAAAAATATTAGATTCAATTGAGCTTCTAATAAGAAAATAATTTTTCTAAAATAAGTAATGAATCTATTTCCTTTTTTGTCTTTCTCATAAGCTTTTTTGTCTTCAGTCAACAGCTTTTCATTCATTAAAACCAACATATGTATATAAAGTTTTATACGTATGTAAGGCCACACATCTATACCATTAACCTCCCAAGTATCTACAGGATATTTTTGCTCTAATTTTAAAATGGTATCTTTTATATTTTGCTGTGTGAACATATTAAGGGCATTATCTAGCTCTTTAAAACCTTCTTATAAGCTTCTAAAACTTGTTTTTTAATCAGTGCTCTTTCAAATTTTGGTTTCACTCTGTTAAGGTTTATTCCAAACGCTCTTTCTAATAATTCTGAATTTTCTATTACGGTTAAAACATGATTCTTAATTTCTTCTATACTATTACAATCTTCGATTAATAGTCCATTTTCATGATGCTCTATCACCTCCGCTGATGCTCCTCCTGGATTGGATTGGATAGGGAAAGCGCCTTGAGCTATAGCTTCCAATAAAGTATTTGGCATTCCATCAGAATTGCTATTTCCTATGTAGATGAGAGCTTCTCCCATAAGTTCTAAAATTTTATTGTGAGGTAAAAAATCTTTTCTCAATAAAGTCTTTACAGCTAATTTCTTAGATAAATCCTGGCCAACAATATAATTTGCGACTTCTTCGTCTCCACCAAAAACTATAATATTATAGTTTTTTAATTCATTTGAAATCGCCTCTAATGCTTTTAAAACCTCTATAGCTTTCCCAGAACGACCTTGATACCCTTTAATTAAAATAGTTTTTCGTTCTGAGATTGGTCTAATATAAGCATCTGATTCTTTATAATTAAAACCTCCACCTCCTGGATATACTCCCAAAAACCCTCCTTTAAACCCTAAGTTTCTTGCTAATGAAGTATCACGCTTACAATCTGCAAACAGGTAATTTATTCTTGAAAGTACTTTTAAAATATCTTGTTTGTATTTTGGAATTTCTTTAAAATAATACAAATCACTTCCCCATGAAGAATAAATCCAAGGCAAGTCATAATATTTTTGCATCACCTTTAAAATAGGCGTACATGATATATAGAGTACAAAACTATGTACAAGATCAGGTTTTATTTCTTTTAATTTTTCTTCAAAAATTTTTTTTACATCATTTTCTATTAAAAAACTAAGTTTTTTATATAAGCGAGGGAATTTTTTTTTAATAAAAATTCTTCCTTTTAAGTTTGGATATTTTTGTTTCCAATCTACAATTTGATTTACCCATGGTAATTTATTAGAATATCCTCCATCTAAAATATGAAACCAATATAAGTCATGACCTGAATCTTTGAGTTGATCTGTCCATCTTTGAAAATGGATTGAATTCATCGATACAAGTAAAATTTTCATAATGATTAATTACCTATAATTTAATTGTAAGTGATATCTCTAATGAATTTCGATTAAAAACAAACTTATAAGGACAGTTTCTAAGGTTCATTATGATAGCTTCCAAAAGCAAATCGTTAACAATTTGCATATTCAGAAACACTTTTGTTTTTTTATTTAAAATTTTTTTCGCAATATAATTTAGAGACTTATACTCTTTGTGTCTTTTAACTTTAACCGAAACTACTTCATTCTTTAAATTTAATAATACATTACTTACAAACCCTTTAACATCTGATAATTCATTGCTAATGGTAAACTCGTTGTTCACTGTATTTAGTAATTTATAATTCTCAGGATTATAATCTCCCCATTTAAAAGCTTTATTTGCAGAAACCCTTTTTGTTATTTTTGTATACTCTAAATACTTTTGATTGATCTTTTCTAGATTAGAATGAAATGGTGATGTACTTTCTTTATTTCTATATGTTTTAGGATGCCATTGATGTAATATCAATATACCTTTATCATAAAACACAGTGGTTTTTTTATCATTTTTCAACCTTATATGGATATCTGTATCTTCACTTCCCCAACCATTGTAAAACTCGTCATAACCATTAATAGATTTTAAAATATCTGTTTTATATAAAGTCATCCCTGTTGCTTCATTACTTGACTTAAAACTAATTTTATAATCATTGAATGCTTTATCTTTTTTAGACTCAGATTCACTTAAAAAACCAACCTGAAAATAAGTCATGGCTTTATCATTTTTTAAGCTATGGAGAATTTCAACAAAGTGTGGGTGATATATCATATCTATATCTCCAACAAAAAAATAGGGTGTCTGGCATTGTTTTAAAACAATATTGATAGCTCTTGATTTACACCATAGCTGTTGTTCTGTTTCACATCTAATTAACTCAATAAATGCACACTTCTCAACTAACTTTACAAGTCTATTTTTATAGGACTCTATACTCCCATAATCTACCAAAACAATTTTAAAATGTTTATTTGTTTGATTTAACAAACTATCAAAACATTTTTTTACAATATTTAAATTTCTATTTCTATATGTTAAAACGATTGTTATCATTAAATAATAGCATTCTTATAATAAATACTTTTCATGGTTGACTTTTTAAAATATTTCTATTCTAGAAAACAGCTAAACTCACATTAATTCTGGCCAGAAATAAAGTTTTTAAATTTACTTTTTGGAAGTCCTTTCAATTTAAGCAACATTAAATGTATTAGTGAGGACTTTAATAGCTTAGTAAAAAACCTATGCTTTATTACTGCATACTTTCCGTTTTTTAGGCTTTGTAAATCTAACTCATAAGTATTATGCTCATTTTTAATTTCATCAAATACTTCTCCCATCCATTCTTCATAAATATTACCCATGTGATACGCATAATTATCATATGTAGATAATCGATATCCACCTGCTTTTAAAACTGGTAAATCTGTATACCTATATTCACTATCTCCGCTTATTTTAAATTCGGTATTTCCTTTAGGTAATTTATCAAATACTTCCTTTTTATATGTTGTTACAAAATGAGAGCAACCTACAACGGCTTTTTTTTGTTTTTTAGAATCAAGTGTTAATATAACATCTTTATATTTTTCATCCAACCAAGGCCAACCAATACTTTTTGCAAAAAGTGTCATCGCTTCTGGGTTTAGGACTTTTGAAAATTTCATCTTATTTGAAAACAAATGATCCATCCAAATATTACCTGTAAGCTCCTTATGCTTTCTATAAATAGGTACTGGACAAACTGCTCCTGCTTTAGGGAAATGTTCAAACACAGAAACAACCTCTTTTTCCCATTCGTTCAAAAATAAAACATCAGCATCTGTAATTGTTATTAACCTTTCATTACAAGTTCTTAAAGCTTTTAAAACACTATTAATTTTACCAATACCTTCTTTTTCTATAATAAGCTCTTCGAACAGCCCTTCTTCATAAAGATTAAATAATTTTTGATTGACACTATTACAACATCCATTACTAATAACAGATATTTTTATGTTATTAGATGTCGTTTTTATTAAAGATTCTAAACATAATTTAAAAATCCTGAAAGCGTCTTTGTAATAGTCTTTCTCTTTAGGTACATATAAAGGAATAATAACTCTATGATATCCTACCTCAATAGGTATTTTTTTGTCTCTGGTTGGGTTAGCTTCAATTCTCATGCAATGTTAACTTTGATAATGATCAATTAAATACTGCACACCCTTTTCTAGACTAATCAAATCTCTGTTTATAATAGTTTTCATTTTTGATATATCTGGACAACGCCTCGTCATATCTCCTTCTTCTAAAGGAGGAAGGTGAATTATTTCACTTTTAGATTTTGTCATTTTAATAACATCTTGTGCTAGCGATAAAATAGTTTGTTCTATATCACTTCCTACATTAATAACATCATTAATACAGCTTTCATCGTTAATTGCTTTTATACATGTTTCTACATTATCTTCAACATAACAAAATGAACGAGTTTGCATCCCATCACCATATATATATATTGGTTTATCTTGTAACGCAGCCTTTATAAACTTTGGAAGAACAAAATCTTCACTTTGATTTGGGCCATACGTATTAAAAAAGCGAAAAATTGTATACTCTAAGCCATATTCTTGGTAGTAAGATTTAAAAAATGCTTCGCCTATATTTTTTACTATAGCATAAGGCAACCTAGAATTTAACGGTGTTGTATTTTCATTTTGTGGTACCTCAAAAGGCTCGCCATATACCTCTGACGAACTTGAATAAAAAACCCTTTTGACTCCAGAGTTTTTTGACAGAGACAAAATGTTTTTTATACCTTCAATATCATCTAAAACCATTACAGGATTTTCTAGAGTTCGTTTTACCCCAACAACCGCTGCATAATGGAATACATAATCAAAATTATATCTTCCAAAAATGGGTACCAAATCATTGTAATGATTAACATTTGTTTTTATCAGCTTAACATTGGCTAAATCTGGAACTTTATTTATTGATCCTGTACTTAAATTATCTGCAATAACAATGAAGTTATTTTCATCCTCAGCAAGTTTAGATGCTAACGTACTACCAACATTACCTGCACCGCCTGTTATTAATATATTGGACATTCTTTTTTATTTATCTTTTATTTTTCTATAACAGAAAGATATGCATCATATATTTTCTGTTTTATAATCTCTTTATCTAAATTTTTCTTAGCAAACTCTAAATTATAACTAAAGGCTTCTTTTAGTTTATCAGGGGTATGCAATGCTGCTAAAATAGCATTTTTTATTTCGCTTATATCTTCAGGGTCGTTTATTAATAATCCATTTTCTCCATTATTTATTATTTCTTCAGAAACTCTACCTGGATTTGATTGAATAGGAAATGCTCCCATGGTTATAGCTTCTAATAATGTATTAGGAATACCATCTGATGTACTGTTTCCTATATAAATTAAGGATTTCCCCATTAGCTTAATGACTTCACCATGCTGCAATTGGTGTCTGTGATAGGTTTCAAAGTCAAGTTTCTTTTTCTTAACATAATTCACAACAAATTCATGAGCTCCAAAAACGATAATTTTATATGGATTTATTTGATTTACTGCTATAGACTCAATAGCTTTAACAATATTTATAGCCCTACCAAAAGTGTGCTGATAACCTTTAATCAAAATAATATTCCTTTTTTCAAAGGGCTGAACATTATTAATTAATTCATTGATATTATAGCCACTTCCACCGGGTATCACTCCAAGGTGTTTTCCTTTGAAATCTAATGTTCTAGCTAAATTATAGTCTCTTTTACAATCGGTAATTAAATAATCAACCCTTTTCAACACTTTTTTTATCATTCTTTTGTGAGAAGAAAACTGTTTATAGTAATACAAATCACTTCCCCAACAAGAATATATCCAATCTAACTCCTTATTTTTATTCATAGTTTTAAGAATAGGATATGAACATGATTGCATTTCAAAACTATGAATAATATCTGGTTTAAGCTTTTGTATTATATGTTCTAAGTCTTCATTCTCTGTGACCTCTACAAAATGTCTTAGTTTTTGATAATAAAAAGGAAGCTTTTTAGATAGTAGATACTCTCCTTTTAAGTAGGATATTTTGCGTTTATTATTATACACGCTTACCTCTTTAAATTTATCATTTTTCTCATCAAACTTTTCCCCGGTTATATTGTACCAGTACAATTCTAAATAGTCACTTGGAAGATTTTCTATCCATCTAAAAAAATGAACCGATGGCATGGAAACAAGAAGAACTCTCATACTTTACATAAAGTTTTATAAGCAATATAAATTTAAAAAGGGGAATCCCTTTATGTATTATTTAAAAATATTATTTAATTATCTTTTTTTATCAAATATAACAGTGAAATCAAATTGTACAATGCTTTTTTACAACTTTTATAACTCTAGAACAATTATTTATCTATTATTACAAATTTAAAGACAATAATCTTAATTTTCATAACCGAGCTACATCAGTAATAAACAAATATACCATACCAGAATTTTATTTACTTTTACTTAAAAAAAATGAAACAATTCTTAAAAAAATATACTCCTAGTTTTATTAAAACGGTTTTTATAAAACTTAAAAGAATTAGACATTTTTTTAAATATGATTTATTGAACTTCAAACTTTTTATTTGTGGAGTATACTTTACTCACTTCGTTAAAACGTACAGGAGTAATGGTGTCAATATAAAAATCCCCTTTGATTTAACAGATTATAAGTTTAGAGGAAGGTTTGTTTTAAATAAGTACGAAAGTGAAGAAAGTATTCTAATATCCAAGTATCTGAATAAAAATTCTACCGTACTAGAACTAGGAAGTTGTCTCGGTTATATTTCTTGTATTACGAACAATATATTAGCTAACAAAACGAACCATGTGGTATTGGAAGCAAATCCTAATTTAATCAATAGTATAGAGGAAAATAAATCTTTAAATAATTGTAAGTTTCATTTAGAAAACAAAATTATTTCCAAAAACAAATCAAATATATTCTATATCCATAACAGAATAGTTGGAGGTAGTATTGTACGCTCTACTAATAGTAAAATTAGTATTGAAGGGGTTGGAATGGACTATTTAGAAAAAAAGTATAGTTTAGTTTTTGATACTTTAATAATGGATATTGAAGGAGGCGAATTAGACTTTTTCAGGAATCATAAAAATGAAATATTAAAATTTAAAAATGTTTTTTTTGAAATCCACCCCTTTTGTGATATTCTGACTGTTGATGAAGCTAAAGAATGCGAAAATATTTTACAAAATTTAGGTTTTGAGCTTGTAGATAAAATTGGCTTCTTTCTATTTTGGAAAAACAAAAACCTTTAATTCCATTCAATAATTACAACGAGTTAATAATACTCTCCAAATCAGAGACATACTTCTCTACTCTAAAGCCTTTAACAATTAGTTTTTTATTATTATCTGATTCTTTATCTCTTATATCTTTATTCAAGATTAGAGTTTCTAGCTTTTGAATTAGCTCCTGTTTATTATTATTTATTAAAAAATCGTTTTCATCTCCTAAAAGATACTTACTGCCACTATGGTTTGTACAAACAATTGGCAAATTATAATACATGTATTCCATTAAACTATTAGACATACCTTCTTTTATCGAAATCAAAACACCTATATCGAATTCTGGTAGCGTATTTTTGGCAGATTCTTTATGAATAAAACGAACTCTATGTTCTAGCTTATTACTTTTTACATATTCCTTAGCTTTCTTTACTTTATTTTCATCAAAAATATCGCCTACCAAATGCAACTTAATAAAAGCATGTTTTTTTGATAATTCAAAGAAGCTTTCTAACAATAACATTTGTAGTTTTTCTTCTCTAAAATGTGCTAACATACCAATTATCAACTCTTTACTTTCTTCAATCTTGCTTTTAACTACTTTTTTTGTAGATATTGTTAAAAAATTTGGTGTGAAATGAATCTTTTCTTTTGATACTTTAAAGTTATTTTCTATATCTGTAATGGCTTCAAATGAATTTATAGTAAAAAACTTAGTTTTTAATACAGCTAGCTTTTCTAATTTATCTTTTCTATACACCTCCGACCCTCTATTATTCCAAAATGTTACTTTAGCTCCAGATATTTTTTTACAATACGCAGCTATTAATGATGGACTATTTAAATATGGGATTATTATATCTGGTCTATGTTTTCTTAGTTTTAAAGCAAAAAGCATTAATTTTAAACGAATCTTAAGATACTTGTATTTAGAACCAGCAACTAGTGGATTATTAACGGTAAATATATTTTTTAAATTGTGCTTTTTATAAAATTCTATAAATTGTGGTGAAGCTTTAGCTTTTAGATAAGTATATATAAAAACATTACATTTAAGACTATTTTGTAAATACCCTGCTAAGGTTAACGCTTGTCTTTCTGCTCCTCCAAGTTGTGGAGATTTAAGTATAATAATAACATTACTATTTGTAAAGCTAAAACTCATTTTTTATGAATAGTTTTAATAACTTTATTCTTCATCTTCATAAGAAAACTAACCTCCTTGTTATTTTCATTTTTGTTATTATCATCAATTTTTAATTTATTCTTCGCTTTTGTTAGTTGGTTTTCTACCATATAAAAATATTCTTTAAGGACATCTTCATTTAAAAAACTATCTTTCTCTTTAATACTCAGTTCGGAAAAAAAATGATTTGATTTTTGTTTAAAAAAATCAACATCTATAAAAATCTTGCCTTTATATAAGAGCCCATCACTTAGCCCTTTTAAAGCAAAAATATAATCTTCATCTTTTAATATGTCTTCTTTCCATGAATCTAAAAATTTGCCTAATAACTTTCTGTGTTTTTTAGCATGTAAAAAGAACTTTCTATAAATATCTTGTTTGTTTTGTTCAAAATCATGTAAACCATAATATTTATTGTCAACAAAATACCCGTGTCCGAGTTCTTTCATAGCGATGTATGTACTAGATTCCGGCCTTAAACTTGTTCCTTCTTTGGGGATAAATTCAATAGCTTTTTCTAGCAAGGAAGTTCTATACAAATGTGGTCCTCCAGTTCTAAAATCTTTAAAAAACTTATCATAAACCCAACCTTGATAAATAAAATAACTGTTTTCTAATTTTGAAAATGCATCAACCATTTCCTTTATAGCATTATTAGAAAGTATTAAATCGGCATCTACAGAAAGTGTCCATCGTAAATTTTGTTTGACTCCTATTTCAAAATTACGTCTCACCGCTTCACTAAATGGCTGTTCATTTACTATAAATATATTTTCCTTAATTACTTGTTTTAAGATAGCATTATAGCAAGCCTTTTCGGTTCTTTCTCCTACAGACCTAATAACTACTGTAACATTATCTAACATACTTTTTGATTTTCTTTTTGACTTTTTCAAAAATTGATGCTTTGGATACTTCCATAAATGCTTGATTTTCTATAGCATGACAGCCAATCCAATTTTGAAACCCGTTTTGCGATTTATAAGGATCTATATGAGATATTTCTTCTTTAAATATGTGTTTCCAATTATCAGGCTTTTTTGATGCAACACAAAATAGATATACAGAAGCATTCTCATGAGAATTAAAAGTACAAGACATCATTTTCATATTTTGCTCTTTAAAAAGTCGCTCCATAGAAAGCGGTGTAAAGCGCCAATAATCACCATAATCACCATGCATTGCTTGTAAAAATGGAACAACAACAATAGCTATGTCCTTAGTCATTAAGCATATATTTTCAATGGCTTTATGTACTTTGAATATATGCTCTAAAACAGTATGATTAAACGCAACATCAAATTTATTTTTTAAATCCTCAGGCAGATCTTGTTCTAAATCTAAAAAGATTTCATTTTCAAATCCTTGAAATCCTTTAGCCTCACTTTTGTAATTGGTAATTGTATATGATGAAGCCTTCGAAAAATAATCTTTATAGTAGTTTCCTTCTTTGTCAATATCTTTCCATCCACTAACATTAACAATATCTCCTTCAAACAAATGCGCTATTTTTTTTAGCTCTTTATTACTCCAAATTCTAGGAAGTCTAAAAACTCTATCAATATTTTTATAATATTCTTCTTGACTCATTTAATTATAATTTTTAAACCATAATTCTAACATAAGGATATGGAATTTAACCAAATAATCTGATTCTTTAATGAAATTAAAATTTATAATTCCTAACTTATTTAATTCTCCATTTTTAATAATTGAATCATATTCTTCATTAAATATATTCTTTAAAAACTGAAAACTAAACCCATATTTTGGCATTTTAAATACCTCTTCAGGAATTTTTTTACTTAAATGGTATTTTAATAAAAACTTTTTCTCACCTTGCTTATAATATTTAGCAGATTTTAAACTAAAAATATACTCAAAAATCTCATGATCTAAAAACGGAACTCTAACTTCTAGGGAGTTAGCCATGCTTGATCTATCCGCTCTAGTTAAACTTGGTTGTGGTATAAATGTTTTAAAATTTAAATATTGAGAGTCTTTAATTATATCTCCTGAATTAGCATAATGTTGTTTAAAATACCATAAACCTCTGTTTAAAATACGATCTTTTAAATCATCATTTAAGCATGACAAATTAGAATTGTAAACTCCTGTCATCCAAGTATTATATCTAGACACAAATTCTTTTTCCCTACCATTAATAAAACGCTTAATAATAGACTTATAGTTATATGAATTAAAATAGTTATATAAATCATTATCCCAATTATAACCTGCAAATAGCTCATCACCTCCATCACCTACCAATGCCACCTTATTCGTTTTAGAAGCCAACTTTGACGCATAATAATATGTCAACATCGACGATATGGCATAAGGCTCATCATAATAATATGATATTTTTTTAAAGTCCTCTAAATAGTCAACATTATTATTAAACAAATACTCTTTATGATTTGTATCAAACGTCTTAGCTATGATCTTTGCTATTAAATGTTCACTTCTTTTAGATTCTTCAAAACCTAAAGAAAATGTATTAGGATTATAGCCTAACTCCTTTGCTTGCATCAAAACCGTAGTAGAATCATAACCACCACTTAAAAACAACCCAACAGGAACATCACTTACTAAATGTTCTTTTACCGATTGCTTTAACAATCCATTAATATTATAACGTATTTCTTCTTCACTTTCTTTTTTTTTATCTACTCCCAAAATCCAATACTCGTGCATAGATATCTCATGAGTATTAATATTATATACTAAATAATTTGCTGGAGGTAATTTTTTAAACCCTTTCCAGATACAATTAGGGCTTGGTACATATGAATAAATAAAATAATCTGCTAAAGCGTCTTTGTCTATTTCTTTTTTTATTGATTTATCTTTAATTATTGCTTTTAATTCTGAAGCAAAAACAAATTGGTTATGGTCTTGATAATAGTATAAAGGTTTCATACCAAACCTATCTCTAACAATAAAAACATTATCGCTTTTTTTATCCCATATTGCAAAGGCAAACATGCCTTTAATTTTTTTAAGTAATAAATCAATTCCCCAAGCTTTATATCCGTAAATTAAAACCTCTGTATCTGAATTAGACTTAAATTCATATTGCTTTTTTACAAGTTCTTCTTTTAATACTTTATAGTTATAAATTTCTCCATTAAAAGTTATCAAGATATCTTTTTCATAAGAATACATTGGCTGCTTACCTCTATCAGACAAATCAAGAATAGCTAATCGCCTGTGCCCGAATGCTGCTCTGTCATTATTAAATAACTCTGTACCATACCCATCTGGTCCTCTATGAAACAGCGTGTCTCTCATAGAGTTAAATAACTCTAAAGAAACTTGTTCCTCTTTTTTAATTTGACCAATTATACCACACATTTACTATTTAATTTATACTAATTTTGATTATATCCTGATTCAAATCTTTATATTCCAATTTTTCATTTATAAAACGAAATTTAGTTATTATAAATAATGAATCTAATTCAGATTTAAAAATCTCCTCAGATTGATTTTCACCTTGCCAAATATGTGTTGGTGCATTTGGTAAATCAAACTTTATACTTTTCTGTTTATTATTTATAAATGTTTTTATAAACATTATTAAATCCTTTTTCTTATTGGCATTATATTTATTTACACCATTTGCATCAACATATTTTAAAATGTTAGCTTTGTCCTTAAGAAACAATAGGTTCTCATCAAGAGCACTTCCAAATGTAGAAGTAATAATTTTGTTATTGTTGATAAAGTTGAACCTATTCTGTGCAAAGTTTAAATCATAGGGAGAAAAGAAAGAAGATTCAAGATTAAACACCTCCCCCTCTTTGTTTTTAACTTTAAATTCGTACTTGTTATATATACCAACATCTAACCAAGACAATTTACTCGATGAAAAATAAAAATTAGCTGTTATCAAAAAAACTAAATACGTTAATATTCCTTGTATTTTATTTTTCTTTAACCACAGGTCTTTATATTTAATAAGGCATAGAATAATAACAAGTTCCACTACAATCCATTTCCAGAAAAAAATACCACTGGTAAAAAACACAGACAAGTGAAAAAGTATAAATGATCCCAAAACAAAAATTGATATTCTTTTATGAATTAAAATAATTATAGGGAAAATTAACTCTACAACTATGGTAGTAACTTGTATAACATCATTATATTTTTTTAAAAAATTAGCGATATATAGCTTTGTGTCCCACTCTAAAAAATACAACCAATTATAATCAAGAGTTACCATAAACAATTTGTATAGCTCATTTTTACTCAACCAATTTAACTCTAATTTGCCCAATCCAGCCAGCCAATACCAATTACATATTATCCCTAAAACAATCACATAAAAAAGATATTCTGGTATAGCCTTATACAGTGTTTTTTTAATAACAATGAATAACCATCCAACAATAACTATATCAAAAACAATACTTTTATCTGTAAAGGAATAATCAAAAAACAGAGGATACTGGAATTGTTGAGATAAAACTAAGGACTGTATAACTACAAAAATCAAAAAAGCTGGATTAAAAATGGCTAAAATCAATACTATACAGAGCAATAGCCTGTCTGAAAAACTCCAGTGACCCAAAAAATAATTATAATCATATAGTGTATAATTCCAAGCTAATAGAAAAATACATGTATAAATTATTATTCTAATCCTTACATCTAAACCATCCCAGGTTAGCTTCTTAATTTTTATAATATAAATAGCTATAATTACAGCTAAAACTACTAAGTACAAAAAATTATTATCGCCATATCTTAAATAGTTCCAGAACGAAAAACTACTTTCTTCATTTATTGGAGTCAGAGAAGTTGATATAAACCAATATATCTTATTAACGAAATACGTTATAACAAATAACCAAAAAAGGTTTATTAAAAAATCTTTTAGATTAAACGACCTTCCATTGGCTTTTTTCAGAAAATACAACTCCATGCTTTTTTGCGCTTAATACTTTGCCTGTTCCATAAATATCTATGTTCTCAATATACAAACTGGCTGCATTAATTAAATAATCTAAAACTGCCCCTTCTTTTGCTGCCCAAATATTAACAGAATAAGTTCCTGATAATAAATATGTTTTAGGCACTATTATTTCTATTGTCCCTTTCTTTTTTACAATTTTTAACTTTTCGCCTTGAAAAACGTTATCTATTGTTAAAATTCGTTCTTCATACCCAGCACAAATGGTAACTGCTAGATCTAAACTTTCAATAACATCTTTAGCTTCATATTTTAATGATATCTTTAAACTGGAACCAATAAAAACACCTTCACCATCATTAAATATAATATTAGTAAACCTTAAAGAACCATTACCTTCTCTTTCTTGTTTTTCGCTAACTTTTATATAACTGTTGTCGCTATTAGACTTAACATATTTATCAATAGCTTCATCTGTATTTCCACAAAAAGAAACCTCTCCTTTGTCAAGAATAATACACCTTGAACATAAACTCTTTACTGCTGCCATATTATGACTAACAAATAAAACCGTACGTCCTTCTTCATTCGAAATATCTTGCATCTTTCCAACAGCCTTTTTTTGAAACTCTACATCCCCTACTGCCAAAACTTCATCAATAACTAATATTTCCGGCTCTAAAAAAGCAGCAACCGCAAAAGCTAAACGAACAGTCATTCCAGAAGAATAGCGCTTTACAGGTGTATCAATATAACGTTGACAACCTGAAAACTCAATAATTTCATCTATTTTAGACTTTATTTCTTTTTTAGTCATTCCTAAAATAGCTCCATTCAAAAAGATATTTTCACGCCCAGTCATCTCGCCGTGAAACCCTGTGCCTACCTCTAAAAGAGATGCTATACGTCCTTTTGTTTTTATTTCACCAAGAGTTGGACTTGTAACCTTAGCCAATATTTTTAATAACGTTGACTTACCTGCACCATTTTTTCCTATAATACCTAAAACTTCACCTTTTTTTACTTCAAAATCTATATTACGTATAGCCCAAACATAATCTGATTTTGCTTTAGCACTTCTATCATTAATATCTCCTACTTTTAAATAAGGATCCTCCTTACCTCTTATACTATACCACCACCTATTCAAATCATGACTAATTGTTCCTGTACCAACAAGCCCCAAACGATATTGTTTAGAAACATTTTCAACTTTTAAAATAGTTTCATCCTTCATACTAAACGGTATCAATAAAACTTCTTTCTGTTTTATTAAAAACAATGAGTCCTAATAAAAACATGACAACACTAATAATTAATATATATAGCATCTTATTTATTGAAAACTCTCCTTGTCCTAAGGTCATATATCTAAAAGCTTCAATAATAACTGCCATAGGGTTATACTCTACTAACCAAGATATATTTGGCAATTTTTCTCTAAAATATTTCAAAGGGTACATGACTGCAGATCCATACATTAACAATTGTACAGCAAAAGTTAATAAAAACGTGAGATCTCGATACTTAGTAGTCATTGAAGAAATCATCATACCTGCTCCTAATCCTAATAACCCCATTAAAATTATTATAACTGGTAATAATATTATTTCAAATTGAGGAAAAACATTGTCAGCATCATCTGTAAAGTACTTAAAATATATATAAAAGCAAATAAATACTAAAAGCTGAATTCCAAATTTTAACAAATTAGATATAACAACAGATAATGGCATCACTACTCGAGGAAAATAAACTTTTCCGAAAATGCCTTGGTTTTTCTTAAAAGTATCACTGGTACCTGTCAAACATAGTTTGAAATAGTTCCAGGATGTAATACCAGCAAGATTGAATAAAAAAGCGGGCACTCCATTACCTGTAGGAATACTAGCTAGGTTGTTAAAAATTAATGTAAAGATTAATGATGTAAATAAAGGTTGTATAAAATACCAAAGCGGTCCTAAAATAGTTTGTTTATAGACCGTAATTATATCTCTCTTAACAAATAATAGCACTAAATCACGATACTGCCATATTTCTTTAAAGTTTAAATCTATTAATCTTTTTTTAGGAGAGATTGTATAAAGCCAATTTTCGTTATTATCGCTCAATTATTTATATTATTAATTATTATATTATATCAACTTTTGAATTAAGTTATTTTGAAAAAAGATTTAACCCGAGATATCATTGGTTTTTTTATTTTTTCATCTTCATGATAACCATTAGCATAATTACCATAACCATAGCCATAACCATACCCGTACCCGTATCCATATTTTCCTTTTTGGTCATAACCATTATATATAAAACTTAGGTTGTTTATCTCTCCCTTATTATATTTAGAATTAATAAGGTTTATCATTCCTTTTTTAGTATAGTCTTGTCTTACTACATAAATGGAAGCATCCACATAGTCTATTAACTCCAAAGCATCTGCTACTAATCCCATTGGAGGAGTATCCAACACTATATAGTCATAAGATTTTTTTAAATCTTCAATTAACAAATCCATTCGCTCTCCTATTAGCAATTCAGAAGGATTAGGTGGAATTGGTCCAGAAGTAATCACATCCAAATTCGATACTTTTGTTTGTTTAATTATTTCACTCAGTTTCTTTTGACCAATTAAGTAATTAACCACTCCAGTATCATTTGTAATATCAAAATCTCCAAATATTTTAGGTTTTCTTAAATCTAAACCTACAAGAATGGTTTTTTTTCCACTCATTGCAAAAACTGTAGCAATGTTAATAGAACAATACGTTTTTCCTTCACCACTAACCGATGATGTAACCATGACGGTTTTAGTTCCTTCTAAATTATGCTTTTTATAAAAATATTGTAAACTAGAACGTATAGCCCTAAAACCTTCTGCTATACTAGATTTCGGTTTTAAATGAACTATTAAATTACTATCTAAATAATTTTTACCTACGACTCCCAACAAAGGGATGCTTGATAAATTTTCTAAAGCTTGTGGATTATGTAATTTATTATCAAAAAAGGTTAATAAAAAAGCTAAAAGCAAAGGAGGTAATAAGCCTCCTATCAACGCAAACAAGTAGCGTGAACTTAACTTTAAATCTATAGGAGTTGCTCCTGTATCCTTAGCGGGATCTATTATTAAAATATCAGATATACTGGCTGATTTTATAATCTCTGCTTCGCCTCTCTTTGCTAAAAACACATTGTAAGTTTGCTCACTTATAGAATATTGACGTTGAATATCGAATAATTTTTGTTGAGCTTTAGGCAGCTTTCTTATTTTGGCATCTTCAACAGCAATTTTTGTGTTTGCAAATTCAAGTTCTCTTCTTAAATCGTTAGTAGCTGAGCTAATATTTTCTAAAAGAACTGTTTTTAATCCTTCAATTTGTCTATTTAAATCAGCAAAAATAGTTGCGTCTTTTCTAACTGTAGATCCATATTTAGATTTTTGTACGGATAACCCGTTAATATTTCTAATATTCGTTAGTATATTAGAATCATCTATTCCAGCAACAGAAGGAGCAGGAACCTCTGTAAAGGTATTACTAGTTTGTAAATACGTCTTTAAACTCGCATAATATGCCAATTTTCTGTTTATATCATCTTTCTCAACCTCTAATGATGTAAGCTTATTGTTAACAATAGCAATCTCATCATCCAGATTAAATATTTTATTTTTTTGTCTATAATTATTTAAAGAATCGGCATTTAAAGTAAGTTGAGATTTAACACGATCTAACTGTTCATCAATAAATTTAATAGTATTAGTAACAAATTGATTTTTTCTATTCAACTGATCTTCACTTAAAACTTTGACAGCTTCATTTAAATAATCAACAATTTTAGCTTTATTAACATCTACCATACTTAAATTCAAAATAGCAGAGTTTCTTGGATTGTCTATCACTAATTTCTTTCTGTATTTCGCTACTACAGCATCAAAATCATTGAGCTTAATAAAATATTCGTCTCCCTGGCTTACACTTCTACCATCTAATATGTATATTACTCCATTTAAATAGGGGGTTTTAATTGCGTCACCTATATTAAACTGTTTTTTAAATTCGCCTAAAGGAACATCTAAACTAGCTCTAGTTTTATTAGCAAAATTTTGGGTTTTTACTAAAGTAGATTCAAAATTAATAGAGATTTCATACCTATTATTATCAATAAAAGTTACCTTAATAGGATGGTTTATTAATTGGCTTGTATTGTCTATTAGATTAACTGCAAACGGAGCATCTTTATAAATATCATCTTTTCTAAATCTAGATTGTTTTAAATAAGTTACATAAAACTGAAGATTGTCAACTACTTCTTCATGAATAGAACGCGATTTTAAAGATGTAATCATCGTTTGAACCTTAGCGGACACACCTCCCCAATTGAAAACTAAACTAGTATTAGATGTAAAAAGCGGGTTACTATCATCTTCAACAGAAATTTGGTTACTTAACCTATAAGATTGTTGTTTACGAATATTTTGCTGATAAACTATAAAAACTCCAACCCCAATAAACAATAAGAATAGCTTCCAATAACTTATAACCCTAATTAAAAAAGCTTTTATATCGAATGAAGGTGACTGTGACTCTATAATATCGAATTCTTCTTCCATATTATGATTTTTAAAGATTCTTTGTTAAAAAATAAGTAGATATTAATACAGATAATATTGATGAAATAGTCGTAATATTTTGTATTGCGGTTTGTCCAGTACCAAGAGCCTTACGTTTTAAAGGCTTCACTAATATTATATCGTTCGGTTGGATAAAATAAAATGGAGACTGCATAGCTTTAATATCTGTTAAATCTATATGATGAATTTTTTGCCCATATGGATATTGTCTAATAACTAAAACATCTTTTCTATCTCCAGTTTGTGCAATATCTCCAGCATTTGCAAGAGCTTCAATAATATTTACACGGTCTTGATATAAAACATAAACTCCAGTTCCATTTACTTCTCCAGTAACCGTATATCGTAATCCTGCCAATTTAACAGTAACGTATATTTGAGCGGTTTCCTTAAAATATTGAGCTAACAGTTCTTGTTTTACTTTATCTTCAATTTCGTCAATAGTAAACCCTAAAACATTAATTTCTCCTAAAACAGGAAATTTAATATTACCATGTAAATCAACCGTAAAACCATTAAAGTAAAGACTTTCTTGCCCTCCAGTAGAATTATCTCTTTCCACTGGATTAAAAATAGCAGTAAGCTCCTCATCAAGTGCTTTAACATTAATACTTAAAATATCATTCACCTGTACCCTGTATGGCTTTGATGATTGCCTGAGCATTAAAGAATCATTAATTTTTGTTCCTTTATCTTGTAAATAAACAACATCTTTATTGGTTATACATGAAGTACATAGAATACCAAAAACAAAAATACAGCACCAAAAAAGTCGCTTCATTATATTATAAGTGGGGGTTTGATTTATCACAAATATAAGTTTTCGTCTTGAACAACAAAACTTATAACGGGTTTTTTGGTTTTTTATCCGTTATTTGCAAAAAAATATCCTTTGAATTATTTAACTGTTGAAAACATATCAAAATCTTACGGAGAGTTAACGCTTTTTGAAGGCATTTCTTTTAGTGTACATAAAGATCAAAAAATTGCTTTTGTAGCAAAAAACGGGACTGGTAAAACCTCCATTTTGAATATTATTTCGGGTGATGATGAAGCCGATTCTGGCTCTATAACTTATAGAAAAGATATTGCAGTATCCTTTCTATCACAAGACCCTAAATTTGATAATAAGTTAACCATTGAAGAAACCATTTTTGCTAGCGACAACCCTATTTTAAAAGTCATTGCTAATTATGAAAAAGCGCTTTTAAACTCTGAAGATTCAGAAGCATACCAAGTAGCTTTTGAACAAATGGAACAACATCAGGCTTGGGATTTTGAAACACTTTACAAACAAATACTTTTTAAATTAAAGCTTGAAAATTTAAGTCAAAAAGTAAGCACACTTTCTGGCGGACAAAAAAAACGACTTGCTTTAGCCAATGCATTAATTAATAAACCTGATTTATTGATATTAGATGAGCCTACCAACCATTTAGATTTAGAAATGATCGAGTGGCTAGAAGCTTTTTTTGCTAAAGAGAATATCACGCTATTTATGGTAACGCACGATCGCTATTTTTTAGAACGTGTTTGTAACGAAATTATAGAATTAGACGAAGGCAAACTATACAACTATAAAGGTAATTACTCTTATTACTTAGAAAAACGAGAAGCCAGAATTGAGCAAGAATCTGTTGAAGTAGGTAAAGCAAAACAACTATTCAAAAAAGAACTCGCTTGGATGCGTCGCCAACCCAAAGCCAGAACCACTAAATCGAAGTCACGAATTGACGATTTTCAAGATATAAAACATCGTGCACACCAACGAAGAAACGACCATGAAGTTCAACTTGAATTAAACATGGAGCGTCTTGGTAGTAAGATTTTAGAATTTCATAAAGTATCAAAAGCATTTAAAGATAAAACAATACTCAACAAGTTTGATTACACATTTCAAAAAGGGGAACGTGCCGGTATTATTGGAAAAAATGGTACTGGAAAAACCACCTTTTTAAATATACTAACCCAAACAGCACAGCCAGATTCCGGCAAAGTAGTTAAAGGAGATACCGTTAAGTTTGGATATTATACCCAAAACGGTATTACTATAAAGCCAGAACAAAAAGTTATAGATGTTATTCGGGAATTTGGTGATTATATTCCACTTAAAAAAGGGCGGCAAATTAGTGCACAGCAACTTTTAGAACGCTTTTTATTTAGTAGAAAAAAACAATATGATTTTGTTGAAAAATTAAGCGGTGGCGAACGTAAACGCTTGTACCTATGTACAGTTTTAATTCAGAACCCAAACTTCTTAATTCTTGATGAGCCTACTAACGACTTAGACATAGTAACACTTAACGTACTCGAAAGTTTTCTACTAGATTTTCCGGGATGCGTTATTGTAGTATCTCACGATCGTTATTTTATGGATAAGGTTATTGATCACCTTTTTGTGTTTAGAGGCGAAGGCGTTATTGAAGATTTCCCTGGAAATTATACCGATTATAGAGTTTATGAAGATAGTCAACCCGTAATTTCGAATACACAAGAAGACAAAAAAGACAAAAATGCTTGGAAGAAAAACGATACTAACAAATTATCTTATAATGAAGAAAAAGAGCTTAAAAACATTGAAAGTAAATTGAATTCTTTAGCGTTTGATAAAAAAGAATTAGAAAATAAGTTTAATAATCCTGAGCTTACACAGGATGATATTAATAAGCTCTCTGATGATTTACAGAAAATCATAAATATTATTGAAGTTAAAGAAGAACGTTGGTTTGAATTATCATCGAAACTTGAGGAATAGTTTAGCTCGCAAAGGCGCTAAGACGCAAAGCATCTGTGTTGTTTAAATTGAAGCAATTAGCTAATGAATACCGAGCGAGACTGCAAACTGCGACTGAATACTGAATACTGATAAATGTATCAAATCATTCAATACATAAAATTCTTAATAAGATCTACCAATCAACACGGTGTGCACTCTCCTTTTGTTTATGATTTGGTTACTCAATGTTTTTACGATAAAACAAATTATGATGCTTTCAAGCACATTTTAAACTATAAAAAAGATCTTCTAAAAAACAATACAAGCATTAAAGTAACTGATTTGGGTGCAGGTTCGCAAGTAATGAAACAAAAAGAACGTAGCATTTCATCAATGGCTAAACATGCAGGTTCAACCATTAAAAAAGCAAAACTAATTCATCGACTGGTAAAGTATTTTAATCCAAAAGACATTTTAGAATTAGGCACCTCTCTTGGAGTCGCAACACACGCTATGGGCTTAGTAAATCAAGAAACTAAAATTACTACCATAGAAGGCTGCCCTAATATTTCGGAGTTTTCAAAAGCAAATTTTAAAAAGTGTCAATTAAATAATATTGATTTAAAAACTGGTGGTTTTAACAACATCTTAAGCCAATTATTAACTAATAATTACGATTTTGTTTTTTTTGACGGTAATCATCAAAAAGAAGCTACTTTAAAGTATTTCGAAATGCTTTTGCAAACAACCTATAATGATTCAGTGTTTATTTTTGATGATATTTATTGGTCTAAAGGCATGACAGAAGCTTGGGAAACTATTAAACAACACCCTAAAGTTACCGTAACCATCGATACCTTTTTTTGGGGGGTTGTGTTTTTTAGAAAAGAACAAGCTAAAGAGCATTTTGCAATTAGAATTTAAAAAAGTAAATTGCAGTAAATTCTTAACCTAAAAGCTTAAATTTTTCTAAACCCCAATAATTAATATGGCTAAATATTACGAATCTTCAGGTAAGTTCGATTACAAATCATTTTTATATTTCATTCTAATCTCAATAACTGTTCTACCATTACTTGGTTTAGCTTATGCTTATTGTATTTGGTACATTCCTTTTATATACATCAATTTTATTATTGCAGGTATTTTAGGTCTTATAATTTCTTGGTTTACAAAAAAATTTGTTATTAAACTAGGCAAAGTAAGAAATTCCATCTTAGCCATTATCTTTGGATTATTAGCGGGTTTAGTCTGTATGTATTTTCATTGGGCAGTATGGGTCGACCTAGTTATTAACGCAGGAGAAAGTTATGGAAATTCGAGAATTGGAGTAACCGTAAGTAACATTAAAATCTTAGATGTATTTGCACTAGCATCACAACCAGAAATATTATTTAGTTTAATAACAGAGATTAATGAATATGGTACTTGGGGATTACGTTCAACAACAGTAAGTGGTATATTTCTTAGTATTATTTGGATTATAGAACTGCTAATAATAGTGGGCATCTCTACTATTATTCCTATTTCTGCGGCAAAAGAACCGTTTTGTGAATTAGATAACAAATGGTTCAAAGAAAAAGTACTTCCAATTTTTAGTTATATCGAAAACAGATCAGATTTTCTTGCAAATTTAGAACAATCTAATCCTGAAACTTTTAGCCAAATCATAAGAGCTGAAAACCTAGAACAAAACCATAGTATATTTACGCTTTATAAATCAGAAAAAGGCGAAAATTATTTATCTGTACAAACTAGAAGAGCTAAAAAAAATAAAAAAGATGAAATTGAATTTGATGACACCGACGTTGCAAAATATATTTACCTTAACCCAGAATTAGTTAGAATTGTATCTGAAAAATAATTCATAAACTAAAATCTACGGTGTAACTTCGTATGAATGAAAAGAGATGAATTAGATTTGTTTCTTTAAAATATAAATAGCGGATTATATCTGACCTCTAAAATATTAACAATTAACAGATGAAAATCTATACAAAAACAGGTGACAAAGGTACCACGGCATTATTTGGAGGTACTCGTGTACCAAAACATCATATTCGTATTGAAAGTTACGGAACGATTGATGAACTAAATTCGCACTTAGGTTTAATTCGTGATCAAGAAATTAATCAAAAATACAAAGATTTATTAATTCATATTCAAGATAGGCTTTTTACTGTTGGGGCTATTTTAGCAACCGACCCTGAAAAAGCTATTTTAAAAAGCGGAAAAGAACGTTTAAATATTCCTAAAATTTCTTCTGAAGACATCGAACGTTTAGAAAAAGAAATAGATACAATGAATACTGAGCTTCCACCTATGACGCATTTTGTACTTCCTGGAGGCCACCAAACGGTGTCATTCTGTCACATAGCACGTTGTGTATGCCGTAGAGCAGAACGTTTAACTACGGCTCTTAATGATGTTGAGGGAATCGAACCTAATGCATTAATGTACTTAAACCGACTTTCTGACTATCTTTTTGTATTGGCACGAAAGTTGTCTTACGATTTACAAGCAAATGAGATTAAATGGATTCCCGAAAAAGAATCTTAATAAAAACGGCTTAAAAACATTAATAAAACAGTAATAATTTCACCTGTTTAGATTACAAATAGAGATACGTTCTTAAAATTAATGATTAAATAATTCATTTTTTTCTTGTCTGTTTAAACTAAAAAATTATTTTTGCAAAAAATTAAACACAATAGAAAATGTATTGGACATTAGAATTAGCATCTTATTTAAGTGATGCGCCTTGGCCAGCAACAAAAGACGAATTAATAGATTATGCTATTAGAACGGGGGCACCGTTAGAAGTTGTTGAAAATTTACAATCAATCGAAGATGAAGGTGATTCATACGATTCCATTGAAGAAATCTGGTCTGATTACCCAACTGATGAAGATTATCTCTGGAATGAAGACGAATATTAATATAAAGCATAAAGAATAGTTAAAAAGTCTCGATTTGAGGCTTTTTTTTTGTCTTAATCTTTATAAAACATCATAACAAAATGTATCTTTGAATGCTCTGTAAAAAGCAATTAAATAAAATATAACAAAGTTACTCTTGGAACTACCTCTGAGTAAAAATTAAAATATAAAAACATGAGTTTTTTAAATTCTGTACTTAAAGTATTTGTTGGTGACAAGTCAAAACAAGACGTAAAAGCCATCTACCCTATTCTAAATCAAGTCAAAACCTTTGAAGCTGCTTTAGAAGCCTTGTCCCATGACGAATTACGTGGCAAAACAGATGAGTTCAAAAGCAAAATTGCTGAAGCTACTAAAGGCATCAAAGAGCAAATGTCGAATCTTTTAGAAGAAGCAGAAAACACTGAAGACATAGACAGAAGAGAAGATATTTATCAAGATATTGATAAATTAAAAGATGATGCTTACAATGCTACTGAAGCGGTCTTAAACGATATCTTACCTGAAGCTTTTGCTGTCATTAAAGAAACTGCAAAACGTTTTGTAAATAATACAAGTATTTACGTTACTGCAAGCACTTTTGATAGAGAACTATCTGGAACAAAAGAGTATGTTGTTTTAGAAGATGATAAAGCAGTTTGGGCCAATTCTTGGGATGCCGCTGGGAAAGCTGTCACTTGGGACATGATTCATTACGATGTACAACTTATTGGAGGTATAGCTATGCATCAAGGTAAAATTGCTGAAATGCAAACTGGTGAAGGTAAAACCTTAGTAGCTACCCTTCCGGTATATTTAAATGCGCTTTCCGGAAAAGGCGTTCATTTAGTTACTGTAAATGATTACTTAGCAAAACGTGATAGCGCATGGATGGCTCCAATTTTTGAATTCCATGGCTTAAGTGTTGATTGTATTGATTACCATCAACCAAATTCCGATGCCAGAAAAAAAGCCTATAATGCCGATATTACTTATGGAACCAATAACGAATTTGGGTTCGATTATCTACGTGATAATATGGCACATTCGCCTGACGACTTAGTACAACGCCCACATAATTATGCGATTGTAGATGAGGTGGATTCAGTTTTAGTAGATGATGCTCGTACACCATTGATTATTTCCGGACCAATTCCTCAAGGAGAACGTCATGAATTTACAGAGTTAAAACCTAAAGTAGATGACATTGTAAGTGTACAGCGTAAATATTTAACTGGCGTTTTAGCAGAAGCTAAGAAATTAATTAAAGCAGGTGATACAAAAGAAGGCGGTTTCCAGTTACTTCGTGCCTATCGTGGTATTCCTAAAAACAAAGCACTTATTAAGTTTTTGAGTGAAGAAGGGGTAAAACTATTACTTCAAAAAACGGAGAATTTCTACATGCAAGACAACAACCGTGAAATGCCAAAGGTTGATGCTGAATTGTACTATGTTATTGAAGAAAAAAACAATCAAATTGAATTGACCGACAAAGGGATCGAATATCTCTCAGGAAAAGATAATCCAGACTTTTTTATCTTACCGGAAATAGGGCTTGAAGTCGCTAAAATTGAAAAACAAAATCTTTCTGCAGAAGAAGAAGCTAATTTAAAAGAAGACTTATTTAAAGATTTTGGCGTAAAATCAGAACGTATCCATACACTTAATCAACTTTTAAAAGCATACGCTTTATTCGAAAAAGACACGCAATATGTGGTCATGGAAAATAAAGTAATGATTGTGGATGAGCAAACAGGTCGTATTATGGACGGGCGTCGTTATAGTGACGGATTACACCAAGCAATTGAAGCCAAGGAAAATGTGAAAATTGAAGATGCTACCCAAACCTTTGCTACTGTAACACTTCAAAATTACTTTAGAATGTACCGAAAATTATCTGGTATGACCGGTACTGCAGTTACAGAGGCTGGTGAATTCTGGGAAATCTATAAATTAGATGTTGTTGAAATCCCTACCAACAGACCAATTGCCAGAGATGATAGAGAAGATTTAGTTTATAAAACAAAACGTGAAAAATATAATGCGGTTATTGATGATGTTACCAAACTATCTCAAGCTGGTCGTCCGGTTCTAATTGGTACGACTTCTGTAGAAATTAGTGAGTTACTTGGTAAAATGCTAAGTATTCGTAAAATATCTCATAATGTATTAAATGCAAAACAACATAAAAAAGAGGCAGATATTGTTGATCAAGCGGGTAAATCAGGGCAAGTAACTATCGCCACAAACATGGCAGGTCGTGGTACCGATATCAAATTATCTGATGAGGTTAAAGCTGCTGGTGGTTTAGCCATTGTTGGTACAGAACGTCACGATTCACGTCGTGTAGACAGACAGTTACGTGGTCGTGCCGGTCGTCAGGGAGACCCAGGAAGTTCACAGTTCTACGTATCCCTAGAAGATAACTTAATGCGTTTATTTGGTAGCGAACGTATTGCGAAAATGATGGATAAAATGGGACTCAAAGAAGGTGAAGTCATTCAGCATTCTATGATTTCTAAATCCATTGAACGTGCTCAGAAAAAAGTGGAGGAAAACAATTTTGGGGTTCGTAAGCGTTTATTAGAATATGATGATGTTATGAATGCACAACGTGAGGTCGTTTATAAACGTCGTCACCATGCTTTATTTGGAGAACGTCTTCGTGTAGATTTAGCAAATATGATTTTTGATACCTCAGAAGGTATTGCAGAAACGAACAAGGGTGCTAACGATTATAAAAATTTCGAATTTGAATTAATTCGTTATTTCTCAATGAATTCTCCAATTACTGAAGAAGAATTTGGTAAACTTTCCGCGCAAGAAATCACATCTAAAATATACAAAGCTGCTTTCGAGCATTACAGAGAAAAAATGAACCGCAATGCAGAAATTGCATTTCCGGTCATTAAAAATGTATATGAAACACAACGTGATAAATTCAAACGTATCGTCGTACCATTTACTGATGGTATTAAAAGTTTAAATGTTGTTACCGATCTTGAAAAAGCTTACCAAACTAACGGTAAACAATTAATTACCGATTTTGAAAAGAATATCACACTTGCCATTATAGATGATGCTTGGAAAACACATTTACGTAAAATGGATGAGTTAAAACAATCCGTACAATTGGCAGTACACGAACAAAAAGACCCATTACTTATCTATAAATTTGAGTCGTTTGAATTGTTTAAGGAGATGATAGATCAAGTAAATAAAGATGTTATTTCATTCTTATTTAAAGGCGAGTTACCTCAAGAAACGCAAAATACCATTCAAGAAGCAAGACAAACGCGTAGAAAAGAGAATTTAAAAACACAAAAGGACGAAATACCTAACCTGGATGAACGTTCTGCACAAAACAGAGCAGCTGGTAACACACAACGCCAGCAAGAAGTTGTAGAAACGATTGTTCGAGACAGGCCAAAAATTGGACGCAATGATCGTGTTACTATTAAACATGTTATGAATGGCGAAAACAAAACGCTTAAGTACAAACAAGCAGAGCCATTAATTGCCAAAGGTGATTGGGTTTTGGTTGAAGATTAAATCAAATTTCTGTAAAAACAGGAATCTAATAATATTAAAATCCTAACAGATTACTGTTGGGATTTTTTTATTGACCAAACCGTAACCAACAACTAACAACTAACAACTAACAACTAACAACTAACAACTAATTTACAACCTCCCCATACAAATCAAAATCTTCAGCTTCAGTAATTTTTACAGTAGTAAATTCTCCTGTTTTTAAATAGGTTTTAGTAGCGTCAATCAATACTTCGTTATCAACATCTGGTGAATCATATTCCGTACGTCCAATAAAATAGTTGCCCTCTTTTCTATCAATAACTACTTTAAAAGTTTTATCTATTTTCTCTTGATTGAGTTCCCATGAAATCTGCGATTGCACTTCCATAATCTGGTTAGCGCGTTCAATTTTTACATCTTCAGGAACATCATCTTCTAAATTATAAGCATGCGTATTTTCTTCATGGGAATATGTAAAGCAACCCAAGCGCTCAAAACGCATATCTGTAACCCATTGTTTTAATGTTTGAAAGTCTTCTTCTGTCTCACCAGGATATCCAACGATAAGCGTTGTTCTAATAGTCATATCAGGAACTGTAGCCCTAAATTCTTTAAGTAACTTGGTGGTTTTTTCTTTAGTGGTACCTCGGCGCATACTTTTTAAAATAGCATCTGAAATATGCTGCAACGGAATATCTAAATAATTACAAATTTTAGATTCCCGATTCATAACCTCTAAAACATCCATTGGAAAGCCTGTTGGAAATGCATAATGCAAGCGGATCCATTCTACACCTTCAACTTTTACTAAAGCTTCTAATAACTCTGCTAAATTTCTTTTTTTATATAAATCTAAACCATAATAGGTTAAATCTTGAGCTATTAAAATAAGTTCTTTAACACCTTTTGCTGCTAGTTTTTCAGCTTCTACAACAATGTCTTCAATGGGCGTACTTTTATGCTTTCCTCGCATGATAGGAATGGCACAAAAACTACAGGGCCTGTCGCAGCCTTCAGCAATCTTTAAATAAGCGTAATTCTTAGGTGTCGTTGTTAAACGCTCTCCTATGAGTTCGTGCTTATAATCGGCTCCTAAAGCCTTAAGTAAATGAGGTAGTTCTGTGGTGCCAAAATAGGCATCTACATTAGGAATTTCCTTTTGCAAGTCTGGTTTATACCGCTCACTTAAACACCCCGTAACGAAGACTTTATCCACGTCTCCTGCTTCCTTCTTTTGCATGAACTCTAAGATCGTATTCACACTTTCTTCCTTGGCATTATTAATAAATCCGCAGGTATTAATAACTACAATATTCCCCTCTTCTTCATGAACAACATCTTTGCCACTGGCTTTTAGTTGCCCCATTAACACTTCGCTATCGTAAACATTTTTACTACAGCCTAGGGTTACTACATTTATCTTATTCTTCTTAAGGGTTTTTGTGCGCATACAAATATTTATAAGGGCGCAAAGATACGGAATCATTTATGATAAATGATTCCTGACCTATGAATTGTCAAGAGTCCCTTTTAGGCTTGAATTTTAGATATTGAAGTGGTTTAAACTTTTTATAATTGACTACAAAATGTCCTTTTACCTCCACATTTTGTCTTTTTATTACTCCGTAGCGATGCTATGCAGCTCAAAAAAGCCTTCATTTGGAAATAAAACTACTATTTTTCGCTTCAATCAAAAAAATTCAAATCACTTCATTAACTAAACCTTTTATATATTTAACCGTCTTAAATAAAAACCTATTTGTTATGAAAAAGATGATCTACTCCATATTTTTGGTTATTATTTCTTTTTTTAGTTGTGCCTCTGATGATACGGCTACTGATATTCCTCAAACATCTAACGACCTATATTTTCCTCCTACAGATTCTAATATATGGGAAACCTTAAGCCTTGAAGAATTAGAATGGAATGAAACCGTGCTACAATCACTTTTAGACTATGTGGAAAGCAAAAACACCAAAGCTTTTCTTATCTTAAAAAATGGAAAAATTGCTGTGGAGTGGTATGGTAACGGTGAAGATGCTAATTCTAATTTAGCTTGGAATTCTGCCGCAAAAACCTTGGTCGCTTTTACTACTGGCATCGCTCAAAATGAAGGGTTTCTAAATATTAACGATGCTTCAAAAGGTTATTTAGACAACGGTTGGTCTAACTTAACACCTGAACAGGAATCAGACATTACTATTTGGAACCATTTAACTATGACTACCGGATTGGATTATACAGTAATTAATAATAATTGCACGGACCCAGATTGTTTTATTTATAAAAATGAACCTGGAAGCTTTTGGTATTACCATAACGGTACCTACACCATACTTCACGATATAGTTTCTGGAGCTGTTAACACAGATTTCAATAGTTATTTCAATGCCAAATTAAAAAATAAAATTGGCATGCAAGGAGCCTGGATTCCTTTTGGATATTATAAATTATACTATAGCAATGCCAGAAGTATGGCTAGGTTTGGTTTACTTAATTTAAACAAAGGTATTTGGAACGGCATCAATATTTTAAATGATGAAAACTATTTTAATGACATGACTAATGCCTCGCAAAACCTTAATAAAGCTTATGGATATTTATGGTGGTTAAATGGAAAAGACAGCTATAGAGGTCCTGGGTTAACGTCTGAATTTCAAGGGAAACTAATCCCAAATGCACCTGATGATTTGATAGCGGGTTTGGGGAAAAATGACCAAAAAATGTACATTATCCCGAGTCAAAACCTTGTTATCATTAGAATGGGTGACGATGCAGGTGAATCATTACTTGGTCCCTCAAGTTTTGACAATGACCTTTGGGAAGAAATAAATAAGTTAATTTACTATACCAATTGAATTTCAAGATGATTGATAATAAATTTGAGTTATATTTTCTTTAGATGAAATAGAAAATATAATCATAGCCTTAGTTATGGTTCTATTTTATGTTGAAATATAGAGGAAATAGAAACAGATTTAATCGATTATTTTGGAGTTTATTTGGTATTATTTATAGTTTACCGGTGCCACACGTTTTTTAGAAGCTTGCTCAAAAGCAAAAGCCCATTGTAATAAAAACTTTTCCTGAAGACGCCTTCCTATAAAAGTGAGTCCTTTTGGAGCTCCATTTTCCATATACCCCATAGGTACTGTAATAGCAGGGTATTCTGCTACTGCTGCAAATGCTGCATGATAATTATTAATAGACAAAAAACCATCTAGCTGGTTGGCATCCATAGGTACATCAAAATACTTTTTTCCATTATTATGCAGGGTATCTTTAATTTTGGTTAGAAAATCGTCCGTTCCTTCATCTGCCTTTATGCCATTAAATAATTTTTGCCCATAGGGCATAGTAAATAAAGAATCCTTTTCATTGAATGCGATAACATCTTCAATGTATTTTACTTGTACAGAATCGCCAGCGTATTTAGAAAGATACTTAGGTAAATCTCTCTTCATGTCTAAATTTAGTAATCTTAAGAAATTAGGAAGGTCAATTTCTTCGGCTTCAATTTCTAAAACTTCAGCGCCTTGTTGCTTTAATACTTTAATCGCATCAACATACAAAGTGTCATCTAACAATGGTTTAACAGCCCCAAAACGTTTTCCTTTTAAACCATTTTCTGCTAAATCATTAATATAAAAACCTGCTTCCCAAATGGCGTAAATAGACTTATCATCATCAGTATCTTGCCCAAACATAGCATCTAACAATATAGCGTTATCAGTCACATTTTTTGTGATAGGTCCAGGCGTATCTAAAGTAGATGAAATAGGCACAATACCACTTCTACTTAGTAAGCCTATTGTCGGTTTTAAACCAACTGTTGCGTTTTGACTCGCTGGTGATAAAATAGAACCTGCTGTTTCACTACCTACTGCTGCTGCACAAAAATTAGCAGCTACAGCAACACCACTACCAGAACTGGAACCTCCTGTATCAATTGCTCTACGTCCATACGGATTTAAAGTTTGCCCTCCAATAGCACTGTAACCACTAGGGCAATCGCCACAAAAGAAATAAGCCCATTCACTAAGATTTGCTTTTCCTAAAATTAGGGCGCCTTTATTTTTTAATTGTGTGACAATAAAAGCATCTTCAGTCCTATTATTTTGCAAAGCCACAGCACCTGCGGTTGTTGGCATCTCTAAGGTATTAATGTTATCTTTTAACAAAATTGGCATTCCGAAAATGGGATGCTTCAACATTCTGTTCCTTAAATCTATATCCTTTTGTTTGGCTTCGGTTATGATATCCGGGTTTAATGAAATCACTGAATTTAATGACAAATCATTATCCCTATCAAATTTTCTAATACGATATAAATAGAATTTTGTGAGCAATTCATAAGACAGATCTCCATTTTGAATATGTTGTTGAAGTGTCGGAATATCTGCTTCTAAAATTAGAGGCTTTAAAGCACTATATTTTTCATCTGTAAAACCCTCTAAATTTTTATTGAGATTGTTCCACAGTGTTTTATTGTCTATGTATTTAGAATCTAAAACCTTAAATTCTCTAAAATCTTTAAAAGAATTATCAGTAGTTTCTATTGTGTCTTCAACAATTACAGAATCTTTAACAGACGTTTCTTTATTTACGTTTTTACAAGAAACGATAAAGATAGCTAGTACAATAAAAATAGAAAGTCGCATAATTAGTATTTTGAATAAAAATACTAATTAATTTTATGATTTAATTCCGTTCTTCAAATGGTATTACTTTCCCTTTTTCAAGATAGTTTTTTAAGCCATTAAGGAGCATGGCCCAACAGAACGAGGAATGCTTGAAATGATGATCATCGCCTTCCCAATTAATATGACTAAACATAAGTAATGTACCACCATCTTTGGGTTCTAAATCAAACCCAAAGGTTGTGGGAGCCCAATCTTTATCAGCATCTGTCATTTTAAAGTGAATCGATGTGTTCCTTTTTAGTTCAGAAACTCTACAGAACCAATTGTAATCATCAGTAAAGTTTAAATTATACTCTGTATTTAATTTCGGAGTTCCAGAAGATTTTAATGTCCACCAATTATTTAGATGTTCTGGTTTAGATACTGCATCAAAAACATTCTTTGAAGATGACTTTATTAGAAGATTATGGTAAATATTATAACTCATTATTAATTATTTATAGTTAAATATACATTTAATTTATGGTACTATTTAAATAATATATAATTCAGCTCAACATATAAAACCTTTATAATAAATGCTTAAAGTTATTTAAGATCGCTGACAAGGCAAATAAAATAAAAGTATATTTATAAGCTTTTTTCAATCCTGAAAATACAACTGGACACATTACAAAGCCCATAAATAAAAGTGTACTTTGAAATTCGAGTTCTACAGTTACTAACATAATGGAACAAACGAAAATCAAAAGAAAAAGTAGCGTGTTTTTTCTCCTTGGAAAAAAAATAAATAATAGGGTAAGTAATAATTCTGCTACTATTATAAAAATGGTTAGTCCTTTAATTAAAAAATTCAGAGGTAGGTGTTTAATGTTTAAAAATAACGTGTCTCCTAAAGCCGGATCCGTTTTTTCTAATTCAGATAAAATGGCATTATTGGCATCTATTGAACTTTGAATTTCCGGAAATAACCCACTATCCAAAATATGGTGAAAAAAACTTCCTTTCATAAGCATATAACCAGCAAAATCGCCATTTATAAAAGTAGGCTCTATAAGCTTGTGTATTGTGGCAAATCCCATTAAAATAATAAAAACCCAGCGCAAATTATTTTCAACATAACTTAAATGCCTTGGCTGCCTAGATATGAGCAAAACTAAAGTTATGGTTATAAATAGGAAAAAATGGTTAGGTAAGCTAAAATAATGTAAGTATACCCCAGAAATAAGGCTTAAAACATATAAAACCTCAATAGCAAGTAACAAATTATTATTCCACGAATTATTCGAATTTAATCTTGGTAAAAAAGCTAAAAGCCCTAAAAACAGCTGTGAAAGTGATAAAATATACCCTGATCTAAACTCAAGGCAATTAACAAATAATAGAAGGATATAACCTAAAATTAAAAACTTATTAATATCAGTCTTCATAGCTATTAACCATTATTCTTCCATATTCTTTTGTAATAGAATTAAAATTTGGCCTCCATACTTCGACAGCAACTTTACTCTTTCCCGCCTTATTTTGTATCAAAGCAGATAATTTTCTAAGATTTGAATTACTTGGGTAATAAGTACAAACATTCACCAATTGGTTATAGCCATTATTTGAATTTAAATAGTCTATTTCTTTTGCTTCTAACCTTTCTTGATCAATTTCTATCCACACAGAATAACTAGTCGGATGGTACGTAGAATACATGCCATAACCTCCTAATTTCCAATTACTCATACCATTGAACTTCGATAAACATAATTGTGTTATAGCCAAACAAAGTACTAAAAAAGGAACTAAGTTCTTTTTACTTAAACTGACCATATTTTGACAAGAATTAGTCGTAGTTACTATGTTACAAAAAATAATTTAATCACTAAATTTTACTTAAAAAACGAATCTACAAACTCAAATTTATTAAATACCTGTAAATCTTCAATACCTTCACCTACACCTATATATTTTACTGGAATTTTAAATTGGTCTGATATACCAATTACGACACCTCCTTTTGCTGTTCCGTCTAGTTTTGTAACGGCTAGTGATGTTACTTCTGTTGCCGCTGTAAATTGTTTTGCTTGCTCGAATGCGTTTTGACCAGTAGAACCATCTAAAACCAATAATACGTCATTAGGGGTATCGTCTACCACTTTTTGCATCACACGTTTTACTTTAGTAAGCTCATTCATTAAATTTACTTTATTATGCAAACGTCCAGCTGTATCTATAATCACCACATCAGCATTTTGTGTAACAGCACTTTCTAACGTATCAAAAGCCACGGATGCGGGATCACTACCCATTGATTGTTTCACTAGAGGCACATCTACTCTATCTGCCCAAACTTGTAATTGATCTATCGCTGCCGCCCTAAAAGTATCAGCAGCGCCAAGAACCACCTTTAACCCTTGTTTTTTGAATTGGTAGGCTAACTTACCAATAGTAGTTGTTTTACCTACTCCATTAACACCAACAACCATAATAACATAAGGCTTTTTGTCCTGCGGAATGATAAAATCTGTTTCCTCTCCTAAATTTGTTTCACTTAATAAACCTGCTATTTCTTCACGAAGAATAACATTAAGTTCTTCTGTTCCCAGATATTTATCTTTTGAAACGCGTTCTTCAATACGTTCTATAACTTTAAGTGTTGTATTTACACCGACATCACTAGATACTAATATTTCTTCAAGATTATCTAAAACTTCATCGTCTACCTTAGATTTTCCTGCTACGGCTTTACTTAATTTTCCAAAAAAACTCGATTTAGATTTTTCTAAACCTTTATCTAAGGTTTCTTTTTTTTCTGAAGAAAATATTTTTTTAAATAAACTCATATTATTGTTTACTGTTTTTTGTTGAGTTGTTTAGCTCAATTTTATATTATTATACATTAGAGCTTATAGTTTCATACTTTTATATTCGTATTTCTGCTTTAACAAAAGGCTAAATAAAAAATCAAGATGCCTTTTTTATAAATTATTAAATCACGAATAAAAGCCCGTTTCTTACTGTAACATTCAAACTATTCATGTCAAATTTCACACCATAAATTTTTACTGCAATTATGGCAGTAGATTCCTATTTTTACTGAAACAAGTTCAGCTCAGGCATGGGAATGACAATTCTAAAGGTAAGAGGCTAAAAAGTACACAAAACATATTACTTTTTAGACAACCTCAATTATTTTTAACTCAAATATAAACATAAAAAAGCTGCTTTCTAAAAAGAAAGCAGCTTATAATATCTTGAAGTATTACTGTTTTAGTTTTTGCTAAAAAAGTCTTTAACTTGTTCTGGACTCATAATGGATTCTACGAACATATAAGCTCCAGTTTTTGGTGACTTCACCATTTTGATAGCTTTAGTTAATCTTTTAGATCCCGTTTGTAATGATGCTACTGATTTCTTTGCCATGACTTATTATTTTATCTCTTTATGAACTGTCATACGTTTAAGAATAGGATTAAATTTTTTAATCTCCACTCTATCTGGCGTATTCTTTTTATTCTTAGTAGTAATGTATCTTGAAGTCCCTGGTTGACCAGACTCTTTATGCTCAGTACATTCTAAAATCACTTGTATTCTGTTGCCTTTCTTTGCCATTGTAAATATAATTTTTTCATTTCCGCAAAGGCGGAAACCTTATCTTGGTACAGCTATTATTTTAAAAATCCTTTAGATTTTGCATCCTTAATTGCCGCAGATATACCTATTTTGTTAATAGTTTTTAAAGCAGATGCAGAAACTTTTAAAGTTATCCAACTGTCTTCTTCTGGAATGTAAAAACGTTTCTTTAACAAATTCGCATTAAATTTACGCTTTGTTCTGTTTAATGCATGAGAAACATTGTTTCCAACCATTGCCTTCTTTCCTGTAAGTTCACAAACTCTTGACATGATATATAACTTTAATTTTTTTGTTGCTTAAAATCGAGGTGCAAATATACAAATTCTTTAATTTACAGCAACCTAATTCTAATCAATTTTTAAAAATTTCTTTTAGCAACATTTCCAACGCTTTATTTACCGCTTTATTTATCACTTTTACACGATGATTTCCAAAGTTAAATTTCTCGGAATAAACACCATTTTTTGTAGCAATCCCTATAAAAACTGTTCCTACTTCTGCATCAGAATCCCCTTTTGTTGGGCCTGCATTTCCTGTTGTTGCTACAGCAAAATCTGATTGGAATAAGCGTAAGGCATTTTGTGCCATAGATTCTACCACTTGAGAGCTTACCACGGAGTATACTACAATATCTTTTTTTGAAATATCTAAAACATTTATCTTAGATTCTGTAGAATATGTTACGACTCCACCTTTAAAGTAAGCCGAAGCTCCAGAATTTGCAGTGAAGCGCTCTGCGACTGTACCACCAGTGCAACTTTCGGCAATTGACAATGTTTTCCCTATTTTAGTGAGGTGCTTAGCAATGGTTATTTCAACCGAACCTTCCTCATCTTCAAAACCAAAAAAGACATCTTTAATTAGAGGTAATACTTTATCGATCTCTTTTTGAACATCCTCTTTAACTTGTTGTTCATCAAAGCCTTTTGCTGACAAACGGAGTCTCATTTTGCCCAAATTTGGTAAATATGCTAGTTTAATATGTTTGGGCAAGGCATCTTCCCAAGATTCAATTCTATTAGCTAATGCACTTTCTCCTAAACCATACACTAATAATGTTTTATGTAAAATAAAAGGGCAATTATATTTATCCTTTAATTTAGGAACAACTTGGTATTCAATCAATGCATTCATTTCATAAGGCACACCAGGCAGCGAAATAAAAACTTTATCATCTTTTTCCAACCACATCCCTGGAGCTGTACCCAATTTATTCATTAGTATTTGTGCTTTTGATGGCACCAAGGCTTGGTCTTTATTTACCTGCAAAAGCGTTCCCCCTACATAATGTCTCCAGATATATTCAATATTCTTTAAAACAGACGCATCTCTAACTAAAGTATCATTAAAATATTCAGCAATGGTTTTTTTGGTAATATCATCTTTTGTTGGACCTAAACCACCTGTAAGAATAACAATATCTACATTATTCTCGGCAGCTTTTAAAGCTTTTAGGATATGTGATTTATCATCTTGAACCGATGTTATTTGATAAACAGATACGCCAATTTCATTAAGTTGTTTTGCAATAAATACTGAATTGGTATCTACGACTTGACCAATGAGAAGCTCATCACCAATAGTAATTATTTCAGCTAGCATTATAAGTTAAAATCTGATCTTATCTCTGAAACAGCCAGATCTACTGCATTTATAACAATTTCTAATTGAGATGTAATATCTAAATCTCGCTTTTCGAATTTACCCCAATCCTGAACTTCAATTAAGGTATCAAGTATACCTAATTCGAATAAATCGACTGTGGGTTTCATTTTATGAGCCGCTTGGTAAGCATTAAAATAATCTCCTTCTGCCACTGCTTTTTTTAATCGTTCTGCGTCTTCTGGTACTTCTTCTAAAAAAGTCTCTGCTAAAGTTGCAATAAAGTCCTCATCATTATCAGCTAACTCTCGCACTCTTAATAATTTGTAATGTTGCTCCATTTATTTTACTGTTATTGAAAACATTTCTTTATCTTCTATAAAACCTTTTAATTTATCGTTTGCAAATACTTTGCCAACTCCTGCTGGTGTGCCTGTAAAGATAATATCTCCTATCTTTAAAGTAAAATATTTTGACACATATTCTATCAATTCATCAATTTTCCATAACATGAAGCTGGTATTGCCGTTTTGAACAATATTCTCGTTTTTTTGTAATGAGAAATTAATGTTATTAACATCCTCAAAATCACTCACTTTCACCCAACTACCTATCACCGCTGCGCCATCAAAAGCTTTAGCTTTTTCCCATGGCAAGCCTTTTGCTTTTAATTGGCTTTGCAAATCACGAGCTGTAAAATCAATTCCTAAGCTAATTTCTTTATAATATTTATGTGCAAACTTTCTATCAATATACTTCCCTACCCTATTAATTTTTACCAAAACTTCGACTTCATGATGTACATCTTCTGAAAAATCTGGAATGAAAAAAGGCTGCTTCTTCAACAAAATTGCAGTATCTGGCTTCAAAAAAACCACTGGATCGGTTGGTTTTTCGTTTTCTAATTCTTTAATGTGTTCGGTGTAATTTCTACCTATGCAAATAAGCTTCATGTTTTCTGTCATTCCTGCCTTTCGTCTTCGCTCAAGATAAACTAAAGCAGGAATCTTATTTTAATTATTGAATTTTGGCTTTAAGAGTGGATTCCTGCCTACGCAGGAATGACAAGATTACCCTAATTTATTATTTAAACTTCTAAGCTTAATACTTGTTAGTACTTTTTTGGTGTATAAAGGAAAATCTGCATTTTGTAACCACCCAAAATATCCTGGTTCTTTTTCTAATACCTCTGTGACTAGTTTACCTTTATGCTTTCCAAAAGAAAAACATTCAACACCCTCTTTATTATACGCTATAAAACCCGCAAAGTCTGCAAACTTTTTTCTTGAACTAAACTCAGCTAAAAACTTAGTATTATTTTCTACCTCATCATATTTAGCAATTTGTGCTTTTAAAACCTCGTAAGTAGCATTAGTATCTGCTTCTGCGCTATGTGCGCCGTCAAGATTTTTATCGCAATAAAATTTATATGCGGCACTCAAAGTACGTTGTTCCATTTTATGAAAAATAGTTTGCACATCTACAGCCAAACAATTTTTCATATCGAAATCAATATCTGCACGCAACATTTCCTCTGCCAATAAAGGAATATCGAACCTATTAGAATTAAATCCACCTAAATCTGAATCTTTAATCATGTTATAAATCTCTTTGGCGAGTTCTTTAAATGTTGGCTCGTTTGCAACTTTTTCATTGGTAATACCATGAATCTCAATAACATCTTTTGGAATAGTCATTTCTGGATTTACCAGCCACGTTTTGCTTTCTTCTGTTCCGTTAGGGAACACTTTAAGAATAGAAATTTCAACGATGCGATCTTTTGATATGTTAACTCCCGTAGTCTCAAGATCAAAAAAACAAATGGGTTTAGTCAGATTTAGCTGCATTTGAGTAATTATTAAGTTGTAAAGATACTAAATTGCTAAAGTGTAGAAACAAAAAAACCAACTGTTTTAAAGTTGGTTTTATATACATTCGTTTTTTAAAATCATATTTCTCTATGACTATCCCAAGCTTCCAGATAATCCTTTACTGCTTTTACAAACTGTCCTCCAAGTGCACCATTAACAACGCGATGGTCGTATGAATGTGATAAGAACATTTTATAACGAATTCCTATAAAATCACCTTCTGGAGTTTCGATGACTGCAGGTACCTTTCTAATAGCTCCAAGTGCCAAAATACCAACTTGTGGTTGATTAATTATTGGAGTCCCCATAATACTACCAAATGTCCCAACATTAGTTACAGTATATGTACCACCCTGAATATCGTCTGGTTTTAATTTATTTAATCGCGCTCTATTTGCCAAATCATTAACTTGCTTCGTCATACCAACTAAATTAAGTTGATCAGCATTTTTTATAACTGGCACAATTAAATTACCGTCAGGTAAAGCTGCTGCCATACCTAAATTGATGTTTTTCTTTTTCACAATGGTATCCCCTTGAAGAGAGATATTCATCATCGGAAAATCACGAAGTGCTTTAGCAATGGCTTCCATAAAAATTGGTGTAAAGGTTAAATTCTCTCCTTCACGCTTCATAAATCCGTCCTTAACTTTCTTTCTCCAATTCCAAATTGTGGTAACATCGGCTTCAATAAAACTTTGTACATGTGCCGATGTTTGCACAGATTCAACCATATGATGTGCAATAATTTTGCCCATTCTGGTCATTTCTACAATCTCATCTTCTCCATTAGAAACTACTGGAGCTGTGGTTGTTTTTGGTTTTTCTACAGATATAGGTTGAACAACAGGGGTTTCGATATTCTGCGTCATAGGTTCTTGGTTAGTTCCTCCTCTGTTTTCTATATAACCAAGAATATCATTTTTAGTAACGCGTCCATCTTTTCCACTGCCAGAAATAGCATCTAGTTCTTGTTGGCTAACGCCTTCTTGTTTCGCTATATTTTTAACAAGCGGTGAATAAAACCGCTCACCGTTTGAAATTATAGATTCAACCGTTTCTTTAGCTACTGCAATAGTTTCCATGACCTGTTCAACAACTTCTTCTTGATGCTGTTCTTCTTCACTTGAAGAAACAGATTCGGAATCACCACTACCTTCTATTTCAATAACGGCAATAACTTGACCAACTTGAACAACATCATCTGCATTAAAAAACTTCTCAACTAAAACACCATCTACCTCACTTGGCACCTCACTATCCACTTTATCTGTTGCTATTTCTAAAACAGGCTCATCCATTTCAATAGTATCTCCAACCTCCTTTAACCAAGATGTTATTGTTGCCTCTGCAACACTTTCACCCATTTTCGGTAATTTAAGCTCAAACTTTGCCATATTAATAACGTAATGCTTATTTTTTAAATTTCGTTTGCAAAATTAATAAAAAATCATTAATTTTTTTAAATTATTTATAATAAAACCATTATAAATTAATTACCTCTCCTCTAGATATTGCATCATCACTTCCTAGTACAAAATTAGAATTTTTAGGTAAAATTTTAAAAGTAATTGCTTTGTTTTTATTATCCTCTATCATTTTGATAATGCTTTTATAGCTATAACTATTCGCATTAAAAATAATTTCAGATTTCTTTTCAACCGTATCCAATTTCTGTTTGAAAATGATTTTCTTTGGTAAAACCCTTTTCAGTTTTTCATTTGTTACATCAGAAAGAAAAATATATTGGCTGATTTTTTTCTGTCGATTGGTTGGTATTTTCCGAAAAACATATACTAACCTAATACCAGACCAGACCAACATGTCAAATAATATATTTTTTTTAAAATGTTTTTTATAAAACATTTGCATAGCGCCATAAAAACGACGCGCATAAAACTTATCCTTTAACGTGCTTTCACCTTTAAAATGGATAACACTAGACTCCCCGTAATAATAGTTATTGTAACCGGCTTTTAAAACGCTATAAGATAAGTCAATGTCTTCACCGTACATGAAGTAATCTTCATCAAACCCTCCTATAATATTATAAACGTCTCGCTTTAAAAGCATAAAGGCTCCAACCAAAATATCTACTTTCTCCACGTCATTCTCTTGCAAGTCATTTGCATAATAATCTTTAGAGTTTCCAAACATTTTTTTAAGCGCTGCTTTCACGTAAGGTGTATTGCGCTTACTTTCAGGTAAAAACATGCCTGCTCCATTAATTAATTTGCAGCCAATAATACCTAGTTTTTCTTTTTTATCTGCAAACTTTAAAAGCTTAACAAATGTATCTTCTGCAACTACCGTATCTGGATTTAGAATACAAACATATTCCCCTTTAGCTTGTGAAACACCAACATTATTACCTTTAGAAAAGCCTAAATTCGTTTTATTTTCTATAAGATTAATATCTGGAAATAAGGTTCTCATCATTAGACAACTATCATCTTCTGAATTATTATCAACAACAATAATTTCTGCGTCAATCTCTAAGGTAGCTGCTTGTACACTTTTTAGACAGAGTTCTAAAAAGTAGCGAACATTATAATTTAATATAACAATTGAGAGTTTCAAATAACTATCATAACTTTAATGAACTTTCAAATGGAATTCTATTTACAATACTTCTTCCCAAAGTAATTTCATCAGCATATTCCAATTCATCACCAACAGAGATCCCTCTTGCAATGGTAGATGTGAAAATTTGATATTCTTGAATTTGTTTATAAATATAAAAATTGGTGGTGTCCCCCTCCATAGTCGAGCTTAACGCAAAAATAAGTTCGTTTATTGTGCCTTCTTTAACTTTTTTTACCAAAGACTCTATATTCAAGTCGTGCGGACCAATACCATCCATGGGCGATATCTTACCTCCTAAAACATGATATAATCCTTTAAATGAGCTTGTATTCTCTATCGCCATAACATCTTTAATATCCTCAACAATACAAATAACACTTTCATTTCTATTTGGACTAGCACATATTTCGCAGAGATCTTGATCACTTATGTTATGACACGATTTACAGAATTTAACTTCATTACGCATAGTCTGTAAAGCCTCAGAAAGCGCCATTGTTTGCTCTTTTGGCTGTCTTAACATATGCAGTACTAATCGTAAAGCTGTCCGCTTACCAATACCTGGTAGTTGAGACATTTCATTTACTGCACGCTCTAATAGTTTCGAAGAAAATTCCATTTGCGCGAATTTACTATTTAGACCTGAAATTCACTAATTTTCAACCACACTTTTAAATTACATGCACTTCATTTGGAATTTGAATTTTAATATTTGTAATTTCAACATTTAAAATTTATTTAATGTCTGCAACACAAATCATGCTACTTATAGCAGCTTATTTCGGCGTACTCATTCTTATATCGTATTTAACTGGCAAAGAAGATTCTAATGAAGCTTTCTTTAAGGCCAAAAGGCAATCTCCTTGGTTCGTTGTAGCTTTTGGAATGATTGGCGCCTCACTTTCCGGGGTCACATTTATTTCCGTTCCGGGTTGGGTTGAAGCTTCTCAATTTAGTTATATGCAGGTTGTTTTTGGGTATTTAGCCGGGTATTTTGTTATAGCCTATGTACTACTTCCTATATATTATAAGCTTAATGTGACTTCAATATATCAATATTTAGAAAGTCGCTTTGGCATCGTTAGTTATAAAACAGGTGCTTTTTTCTTTTTTATCTCAAGAGTTTTAGGTGCTTCTTTTCGATTATATCTGGTTGCTATTGTATTACAAAAGTTTGTTTTTGATGCTTATGGATTTCCATTTTGGGGAACTGTAACTATTTCAATCTTATTAATATGGTTATATACTTATAAAGGCGGCATTAAAACGATTGTCTGGACAGACACCTTACAAACCCTGTTTATGCTCACCGCAGTGATTATAGCTATCATTCTAATTACCAGCAAATTAGGTTGGAGTTTTTCAGATTTTTTAGCTTCTGATGAATTGAAGATCTATAATAAAACTTTTTTTACGGAGTCTTTTTTAGCAAAAAACCATCTTGTAAAGTCCTTTCTTGGAGGGATGTTTATTGCCATTTGTATGACAGGTTTAGACCAAGATATGATGCAAAAAAACTTAACCTGTAAAACACTTAAAGACGCACAAAAAAACATGATTTCTTTTAGTTTGGTTTTAGTTGTTGTCAATTTTATTTTCTTACTGCTAGGAGCCCTTCTATTTATTTATGCAAATAAATTTAATATAGTAACTCCAATGTTAGACGGCAAGGTGAAAACCGATTTACTGTTCCCAGAAATTGCACTAAATGGAGGTTTGAGTATTTCATTAGCAGTAGTATTTTTATTAGGTTTAATTGCAGCCGCTTACAGTAGTGCCGATAGTGCCTTAACATCACTAACCACCTCTTTTTGTGTAGACTTTCTAGGGATAGAAAAAATGGAGAAATCCAAACAAAAGGGCTTACGAAAACGCATCCATGTTTTGATGAGTATCGTTCTCATTTTTGTTATCGTAGCTTTTAAATATATTTTAGACAGCAACGTTATTGACAATCTTTTAAAAGTTGCAGGTTACACCTATGGCCCACTACTTGGGTTGTTTGCTTTTGGGATTTTTACGAAGTTTAAAGTTGTCGATAAATACGTTTGGCTTGTTACATTAATATCAGTAATACTCTCCTATTTAATCGGAAAAATTCCAGCGGAGCAAATTGGAGGTTATGTTATTGGCTACGAACTTCTCATAATCAATGGTTTTATAACATTTCTGGGATTAATATTGATCCGTAGCAAGCAAAACTAAGGTGCAAGCTGCTTCAAAAGGAATATTATTTTCTTTTAAAATTTTATAAAACTTAGGGTTTTCTGTTCCTGGGTTAAAAATAACACGCTCCGGTTTTAGCAAGACTACATAATTGTAATAATCTTCCTGTCTCTTAGGGTTCAGGTATAATGTTACTGTATGCAAATTTCTATATGGCATTAACTCATCATCAACCACTATTCCTGAAATTTCACCTTTTTTCAGACCAAAAGCAACGACCTCAAACTCATTGGCAACCAATCTTTGTATAGCATAATTGGAATACCTATTTGGTTTTAAAGATGCCCCCAATACTAGTGTTTTCTTTTTCATATGTTAAAAAAATGTTAAGATAAAAAAATATGGTAACAGAAATCGAATCAAGGCGTCTACTTATTAGTGACATCATCAATCAAAAAAAATCAAATCAACAATGTACAAGCTATTTTTAGTATGCGTTTTATTGTTTACAATATCTACACATGCATATACAACAGACCCCGAAAAAAATGCCGATAAAACCGGTACCATAATCGGAAAGGTATTAGACGCGAAACTAAACCAACCCTTACCTTACGTCAACATCATTATTAAAAACACCAAAGGTAAAATCCAAACTGGAGGCATCTCTTTGGATGACGGTACGTTTAAAATTGAAAAAGTCGTAGAAGGCGATGTTATTGTAAGTATTCAATATATAGGATACAAAACATTCAACAAAGAAGTTACTATAGGTAAAGGTAACTACAGAGTAAATTTAGGTAACATCTTACTGGAAGAGGAAGCAGAAGGCTTAGATGCCATTACTGTTGTAGCAGAAGTCTCTTCTATTCAACAAAAGGTAGACAGGAAAGTAATAACCATTGGGAAAGATTTAGCTGCCACTGGAACTGCTTCAGAATTAATGGTTGGTCTTCCATCTGTAAGTGTTGATGCTCAAACTGGAGATGTTAGTCTTAGAGGAAACCAAAACGTTAGGGTTATGGTCGATGGCAAATTATCTAATATCCCAACAGCTCAATTATTAAAACAAATTCCATCTACAGCCATAAAATCCATAGAATTAATTACAAATCCTTCTGCAAAGTATAACCCTGAAGGTATGAGCGGTATTATCAATATCGTTTTACATAAAAACACGATGGTTGGCTTTAATGGTAACATAAGCACAACATTATCTCATGAAGAAGAAGCAAAATTTAATAGTGCCATCAATTTAAATTATCGTACAGGTAAGTTTAATATATTTACTAATTACAGTAATAATATTGCTAAAGGGGCCAACAACGGCCATGTCTTTAGACCTGAAAACAATTCAGAGCAGTTTTTTGAGTTCTTAACAAATAATAAATTACATTTATTTAAAGTTGGCATTGATGTTTATATCAATGACAAAAACACGATTTCTTTATTCACAAATCAAAATGTTGCCAAGAACATTACTACAAGCAATACTCAAGCTATCTTTAACGATGATAATGCTTTTAACCAAAGTCAAAGTCTTATCGGAAATGATAAAAATAATACATCTCAATATAATTTAGATTATAAATTAGACTTTAAAAAAGAAGGACATAATATAGAGTTAGAAGTCGATCACAATATCTATGACGGAGAAAATCCCATTGATTATATGATCTTTTTAGGAAATCAGCCCAATTACCAGGACTTTAATGAAACAGACAGGGTCAGTACTACTGTAAATTTGGATTATGTAAATCCATTATCTGATACTTCAAAGTTAGAACTTGGGCTTCAAGCTAGATTATTTAACACTGATATTGATTTTGCTTCAACCGGAGAATCGTTTAATAATTCTGGTACTTTGGGGCCAACACCAAGTACTGTATTTGATTACACAAGAGATATTTATTCAGCCTATGCCACGTTTAGCAAAAAGTTTGATAAATGGACTTACCAAGTGGGGGTACGTGCAGAAAGTGTTAATGTAGATGCCTTAGCGTTACGAACAGGTGTCGTTTCTAATATAACAACGCCTGAAGCGTTTAATAATGATTATTTTGAATTATACCCTTCCGCCTTTTTTACTTACACGCCTTCAGATAAGAATTCATATCAATTGAGTTATAGCCGTCGTGTAGACCGCCCAGGTATAGGCCAGGTTAACCCTATTAAGGAGTGGAGCACACCACTTGTTTCTTCATTTGGTAATCAATTTTTAGAACCTCAGTTTACAAATTCTTTAGAATTAAATTATACAAGAAATTTAAAAGATCGTAAAGGGAGCATTACTGCAGGCGTATTTTACCGTGCTATTTCCGATGAAATTAACCGAGCTTTATTTATTGACGATAGTGATGTTACTTCTGGTAGAATTATTTTAACTCACGACAACTTTGACGACACTTCTGCTTATGGCGTAGAAGTATCATCAAACTATCGCCCTACAAAATGGTGGAGCATAAATGGTAGCTTTGATTTTTATTCTCAAACCCAAAAAGGAATTGCAGAAAGACTAAATGCTCCTATTGAAACTGCAACCCCAGATAATATTGTAACTGAGATTGAAGAAGTTGATAACGTCGCTTGGAATTTTAAAATGTTTAACAATTTTAAGGTTAGCAAAAAAATAAGCTTAACAGCTTTTGGCTTTTATAGAGGGCAAAATAAAACCATACAGTTTGACATAGACCCTATGTATTTTGTGAACCTTGGTGCCCGAGTGAGTTTTGCTCAAGGAAAAGGCTCATTTAATTTAAATTTTAACGATGTATTTAATACCATGCACTTTTCTGGAGAAGGCTCCAAGCCTTATCAACAAGACATTTTCTTTAACTGGGAAAGTCATACAGTATCCGCTGGTTTATCTTATCGATTTGGCGGTGGAAAATACCGTGCAAAATCTCGTAAGCGTCGTGATAAAAATGAAAAGTCTGGAAGTGGAGGTTTCCTATAAAATTATTTAATGTTTTGCACTATAGTTGATGGTTAATATTAATGCAAGACTATTAAATAAGAGCCTCCAAAGTAAATACTTTGGGGGTTTGTTTTTAATGAACTCATCTTGATTTTTTAGGAAATAGAAAAAATCAAGATGAGTTCATTACCATTCAAGTAACAATGATATATGTATAAAAAGATTTTATCTAGAAAAAGACTAAGAAGGTCTTCAGATAAATGCTAAAAAAAATATTTTTTAATAAATATTAATTTTTATACAATAAATAAAATATTCTAACGTTAAACGTAATGTACAATCTAACCAAAACGAAGAGAATAGTAGTTATTTAGAGTTAGTCGTCTACATACACAAAAAAATTCGTGATAAAAGATCTGTATTATTAAAAAACTCGTAATTTTTATTTCGAGTTTTTTTCTATATATAAGTTCTATATGTTAAAAAAAGTTAAATATTAAAGTTTTATACAATATTATAAGACTTTATTCGTCTAATACATTAAGATTCTTCACATTAGTGTTAGTTGAAGTTGATTAATAGCTAGAAAAACCCGAAACCTAATAGTTTCGGGTTTTTCATTTTTTTACGTTAAAACCTGAGTTCGACGTAAGGAAAATGAGGCTGTTTTTATAAAAACCTATTTATCAAACACTTATCTCAATAGAGTAAATTTTAGGTCTCTGAAACATATTCAAACCTATTAATTTCAAGCTAAAAATCGCTAAACATACCATCTTCTTCCTTAAATTATCATAGACTATCCAGCTAGTCTATGATAATTATAAGTTGAATCTAGCATATTTATTGACTTTTATCTACGATCCTTACGTCGAACTCAGGTTTAAAAGGTCATTCAGAGCGCAGCGAAGAATCTCTTAAAACTATATTGATTTACATAAATATAAGATTCTTCGCTGCGCTCTGAATCACAAAATTTTATTACCATTTAATAATAGCGCTAGCCCAGGTAAATCCACTTCCAAAAGCAGCCAGCACGACATGATCTCCTTCTTTTATTTTATCTTCTTCCCAAGCTTCAGTTAAAGCGATAATAACAGATGCTGCCGTCGTATTACCATATTTCATAATATTATTAAATACCTGGTCGTCTCTTAAAGCAAACTTCTTCTGGATAAACTGAGCAATTCGTAAATTGGCTTGATGCGGAATCAGCAGATCGATATCTTCTTTTTGTAGGCCATTCTTCAAGAGGCCTTCCATAATCACTTCACTAAAACGCACGACGGCATTTTTAAAAACAAAAGTGCCATCCATATAAGGAAAATAAGATATATCCTCTTCTTTAGATGCTAAAATTTCAGGTACCCAGTGCGCAATACTTGGTGAGGTTACCGTTAATTTATCGGCATATTTCCCTTCGCTATGCAAATGTGTAGATAAAATACCTTTAGTATTATCTTCTTCTCTAGATAACACACAAGCCCCTGCTCCATCACCAAAAATAACCGATACCCCTCTCCCTCTGGTGGTTTTATCTAATCCGTTACTATGATACTCCGCGCCTATAACTAGAATGTTTTTATACATCCCGGTTTTAATAAATTGATCGGCAACAGATATGGCATATACAAATCCAGAGCATTGATTTCTTACATCTAAAGCGCCCACTGTAGGCATATCCAGCATATCTTGTATTTGCACCCCACAGCCAGGGAAATAGTAATCTGGACTTAAAGTAGCAAATACAATAAAATCAATATCATCTTTTGTTAACCCTGAACGCTCAATAGCAATTCTGGCAGCCTTTGCGCCCATAATCGCAGAGGTATCTTCTGTACCTTCTTTAATCCATCTACGCTCCTTTATCCCTGTACGTTCTTGAATCCATGCATCATTAGTATCCATCAATTTAGACAAATCATCATTGGTCACAACGTTATCTGGCAGGTACTTTCCCAGCCCTATTATCTTCGAATTATACATAATATCTTTTCTTAAAGTAATACAAAGTACAATAACTAGCAGTAAATTTCAAATTTCGAATCACAAATCCCAAAAAGCCAGACCAAATAAAAATTCCAAAAATTAACTTAATTAACTTAATTAAAGGTTTGTGGGTTTTAGGTTTTGGAAATTACTTTTTTACAAAAAGTTGTGTCAGTTTGTCATATTTCAACTATTGGTACTTTTTTTGACTAACTCATAAAAGTAAAGTAAAAACAAAAATTAATCAGATTCCCTTCTTCAAGGGAATGACAAATAAATTATTTATTATGACAAAAGGAAATATTAATGTTTCGGTAGAGAATATCTTTCCTCTCATTAAAAAGTTCTTATACAGTGACCACGAAATCTTTTTACGTGAGTTAATTAGTAATGCTACAGATGCCACTTTAAAATTAAAGCATTTAACAAATGTTGGTGATGCCAAGGTTGAATATGGCAATCCACAAATTGAAATTAAGATTGATAAAGACGGTAAAAAACTTCATATTATAGATCAAGGCTTAGGTATGACCGCTGAAGAAGTTGAAAAATACATCAACCAAGTAGCTTTTTCAGGTGCTGAAGAGTTTTTAGATAAATACAAAGATTCTGCAAAAGATTCTGGTATTATCGGGCATTTTGGTCTTGGTTTTTATTCTGCTTTTATGGTCGCTGAAAAAGTTGAGATTATCACAAAATCTCATCAAGACGCCCCTGCAGCACATTGGACGTGTGATGGAAGTCCGGAATTCACCTTAGAGGCTTCAGATAAAACAGATAGAGGTACAGAAATCATTCTACATATTGCTGAGGATTCTACAGAGTTTTTAGAAGAAGGACGTATTACAAGCTTACTTGAAAAGTATAACAAGTTTATGCCTATTCCAATTAAATTTGGAACTAAAGAAGTAAACGATCCAGACTTTACACCTAAAACTACAAAAGATGAGGACGGTAAAGAAACGACTGAGCCTCACAAACAAATTACGGTAGACAACATCATTAACAATCCTAATCCTGCGTGGACTAAACAACCGGCAGATTTAGAAGATCAAAACTATAAAGACTTTTATCGTGAATTGTATCCTATGCAATTTGAAGAGCCTTTATTCAACATTCACTTAAATGTAGATTATCCGTTCAATTTAACGGGGATTTTATACTTCCCAAAAATGTCTAACGACATGCAAATTCAGAAGGATAAAATTCAATTGTATCAAAATCAGGTTTTTGTAACCGATAACGTTGAAGGTATTGTTCCTGAGTTTTTAACCATGCTTCGTGGGGTTATTGACTCTCCAGATATCCCGTTAAATGTATCTCGTTCTTATTTACAAGCAGATGGTGCTGTAAAAAAGATTTCGTCTTACATTACCAGGAAAGTAGCCGATAAATTAAAATCACTATTCAATAATAGTCGTGAAGATTTTGAAGCGAAATGGAACGATATTAAAATCGTGATTGAATACGGTATGCTTTCTGAAGAAAAATTCTTCGAAAAAGCAGATGCTTTTGCATTATATCCAACTGTTGATGGTACCTATTATACTTACGAAGAGTTATTCAACAAAATTAAAGCGAAACAAACCGATAAAGATGACAAGTTAGTGATCCTTTATGCTTCAGATAAAGATGCGCAACATAGCTACATTGAATCTGCTAAAGCAAAAGGTTATGAGGTCTTATTATTAGATTCTCCGATTATATCACACTTAATACAAAAGTTAGAATCTACTAAAGAAAACATCACGTTTGCGCGTGTTGATGGTGATCATATTGATAATTTAATCAAGAAAGATGAAACCACCATTTCTAAATTAGATGAAGACCAGAAAAAAGCTTTAGACGAGTTATTAAAAGAAGTGATTCCTGCTGAAAAATTCATGGTACAACTAGAAGCTATGGATAGCGATGCATCACCTTTTATTATTACGCAACCGGAATTTATGCGTAGAATGAAAGAAATGCAAGCTACTGGTGGTGGCGGTGGTATGTTTGGTATGGGTAACATGCCGGAGATGTACAACCTGATCGTAAACACTAACTCCGAATTGGTTGGCGAAATTCTTGGTACCAAAACCAAAAAGAAACAAGAACGTTTAATTAACCAAAGTTTAGATTTGGCTCGTTTATCTCAAGGACTTTTAAAAGGCGAAGAGTTAACAAACTTTATTAAACGTAGTTATGAGATGATCAAGTAGCTGTCATTCCTGCGAAGGCAGGAATCTCATGATGCTACCTTAAATACGTAATATAGATATGAAAGCCACTTTGTGAAAGCAAGGTGGTTTTTTGTTTAACAAACATGTTGACTTTGTAAAAATTATCAACTACATCCTTCCCTGTCTTCCAGACAGGTAACAGCCGATAAAATTCATTAAAACAAAATTTTATCTTTGTATTGTAGCACATTATAAAAAAAGGATTATGAAATATACTTCTACAATCGATATTAATTTACCTATTGATAAAACGGTAGCACTTTGGGAAAATGAAAATAATTTCAAAGAATGGCAAGATGGATTTAAAAGTATCGAGCTTATAAGTGGAATACGAAATTCAAAAGGCGCAAAATCAAAAATTATTTATCAGGATAAAAGGAGAATTGAATTATTAGAAACAATCATTTCCTGCCAGTTGCCTAAAGAGAAAATCGCTCTTTACGAACATCGTCATATGACAAATACGCAAACTACGCGCTTTAAAGTAATTAATCCGAACAAGACACAATACATATCTGAGGTTGAATACACAAAATTTAACGGAATTTTGATTAAATTAATGGCTAAACTATTTCCAGGCAAATTTAAAGAACAAAGCCAAAAGTGGATGAATCAGTTTAAAGAATTTGCTGAGCTAACAGATATATAATTACGACAATCATTATAAATATATTGCTTTTGCATGAGGTTATAAAATAGCTTGTTATGCTAGCGCTTGTCTGTGACGAGTGCCTTCTTGAGTAAGAAAAACAAACAAAAGATATTCTAAATTATTTGGAAGAGCTTTTGTATTTTACAGTATCGTAAAAACGATGAGTTTGTAAATCTATTTTAGGATTTAGTTATAAATATATAAACTTTTTTAGGACGAGACAGCTTTGTGGTCACTCGTCAAAGACGAGAGCTAGCAAGAGAAGATGAAGAAAATAAAAAAGCACAGCTATGTAGAAGCTTTCCTAGATTCTTTTTGTTTACATTTATGCACTCTGTCCGCCATCACGCTAGAGCGTTGCGGTAGCGGAGTTAAAATTTTCAGCAAAAAACAACCAGATTTCGCATCATTTAAAAATATAACCCATGAAGAAAAGCAATTTAATTCTACTCCTTTTCTCTTTTATATTACTAAGTTTTTCATGTCAAAAACAAAAAGAAGTGCATACACTTCCTTTAGCAAATTTCAATGGAATTTGGAGCGATTGTAATGATGATAATTTTGATAATTGTTACGCTGTGTTTTCTATAATTGGAGATAGCGTATACATGGGGCACTATATTGAGTTTAAAAATCAACCATTTTTTGAAAGTGGAAAAGGCATAGTAAAAGGTGATTCTATTATTTATAAAGTCGATGTTATTCGTCCAATTCCGGCATGGGGTCCAGAAGGAGGCAAACACTATCTCAAATTGAGTGAAGACAAAAACACATTGGAGGGAATCTTTGTTACAGATAGTGGTAATAGTGGTCCTTTGGTTTTTAAAAGAAGATAAATAAAGATTTTAAGAGGTTTTATTCTCCTGCTAGCGCTAGTATATACTAGTGCTGGGGCTGAGTTTTTTTGTTTAATATACATGTTGACTTTGTAAAAATCTTCAACTACCTTCGTTCCTGTCTGCCGACAGGCAGGTAACAGCCGATAAAATTCATTAAAACGGAATTTTATCTTTGCATTATGTGTTGCCATACCGAAAAAACAGGTCTGCGACAATAACGACGTAAAAATGACATAATAAAGACGCTATCTAATATGACGAAACCAAAATACTTTTACTTTAAATTAAAAATCATATTAAAATGAACAATTTGAATTTAGCACAAAGAGTAAAAGAATTAAGGAATAGAAAAGGAATATCTCAAGAAATACTGGCAGAAGAATCTAGTCTAAGTTTACGAACTATTCAGAGAATTGAAAACAACGAAACAGTTCCTAGAGGAGATACTTTAAAAAGATTAGCTATTGCACTAAACACCTCTCCTGATGAAATCGTAGATTGGAAAATACAGGAAGACCAAAACTATTTGACTCTTATGAGTCTTTCTGCACTTGCTTTTTTATTCTTTCCACTGCTTGGAATTATTATCCCATTAACAATGTGGATTTTAAAAAAAGATAAACTAAAAAACGTAAATGAATTAGGAAAATCAATGTTGAATTTTCAAATATCTTGGACTCTACTATTGTTCCTGTATTATATATTCATAATAACTGGAATGTTTGGATTTGAAGGGGTTTTGTACATTGGAATACTTAAAATGTTTCTTCCTTTGATAATTCTATATGCATATAATATAATTATTACAATATATAATACAATTAGAGTTCATAATAAAAAATCATTTAAGTATAGACCTGCATTACGAATTTTAAGATAAAATACGTAGCACAACCCGTTCTCACGGATTTGTAATCCGTGCTTACTTACTCTGTACGCCACTAGTTATAGAAACCAGCAAGAGCAGAGAGTTTCTTAGTTCTTTAATTGGTTAAGTAACTTTTTGATTTTCACCTAATGTAAAGACAGTGAGATTCTTCGCTTTTCTTAGAATGACAACAGCCTTTGAACAAAAAGAAAATCGCTTTGTCATTCAGTAGCCTGCCTGTCGGCAGATAGGGAGGAACGACTGAAGAATCTTTTAAATGGTATTGTCAAGAAATTAGATTGTTTTTTTTCTCTGCTACTTATATACAAGACCACTAAACTTACCTCCCGAAATAATTTTAAAAATTATTCAACAAAAAAACAACCCCTGACATACTACGACACAACCTCGAATAACTTTGCATGTAAGTTTAATAATTAAATCAAATTTAAAAATGAAAAATGCAGTTAACTGGTTTGAAATCCCAGTAAAAGACTACCAAAGAGCCAAACAATTTTATGCTACCGTTATTGGTACAGAAATTATTGACCATCCTATGCCAGAAGACAATATAAAATATGGTGTATTTGCTTACGATATGGAAAACAAAGGTGTTGGAGGTGCCATAATCCAGGGAGAAGGACAAAACCCAACAGCAGATGGTGCGACTATCTATTTGAATGGTGGAGACGATTTAAGTGCGCCACTTTCAAGAGTAGAAGCTAATGGCGGTAAAATACTCATGCCAAAAACGGATATCAACGAAAATGGATTTATAGCGCAGTTCATAGATACCGAAGGCAATAGAGTAGCATTACATTCTATGATGTAATACTAAACAGATCATGGAAGTGGTATAAAATTTATTCAATCAAAAACGAATGCCAGTTATTAATTGGTAAGTGGTATAAAGATAGTGGATTGCCAAGCGGTTCACTATCTTTGTTATTATGTCTCAATTATCAAGACTCATAGCGATATTAACCCTGTTAAAATCTAAACGCCTTTTAACAGCAAATGAACTTGCTAAAAAGTTTGAAGTGAGCATAAGAACCATTTACAGAGACATTAGAAAGCTTGAAGAAGCCGGTATACCCGTCACTACCATTGAAGGTAGAGGCTATTCTTTAATGGATGGATACTCTGTTGCTCCTGTACAGTTTACCGAAAAGCAGGCCAATGCCTTAATCACTGCAGAACAATTAATAAATCAATCAAAAGATGCCTCTTTCGTCGAAGATTTTAATGACGCTTTAACTAAAATCAAATCCGTTTTTAGAACGTCCATCCAAGAAAAAAGTGAATTGCTACAAAGTAAAATTCATATTTTTAATCCAACTTACGAGAACATTTCCAGCAATGCCCTTTCCGAAATACAATTGGCTATTACTAATTTTAACCGTATAGAAATTAATTACTGTAAAGTAAATGATACTAATGTTTCTTTCAGGAAAATAGAGCCCTACGCCATGTATTCTACCCAACACAAATGGATCCTTATTGCTTGGTGTCACTTACGACAAGATTACCGTGCTTTTAGGGTTGATAGAATACAACATTTTAAAATTCTACAAGAAAAGTTTGAAGACAGAAAATTTAACCTTCAAGCTTATTTTCAATCCTGTCCTTACAACGAAAAGTAAAGCATAATTTACGTATTTTTAATGCATAAAATTCTTTCTATTAAAAATAATAAAACAGTAATTATCCTTTTGAAAATAACAGGAAAGAACGACCAGTATTCATAAAAAATGACAAAACGAATTATAGGAATAGACGTAGCAAGAGCCTTGGCTATTATCGGAATGATTATTGTTAATTTTAAAATGGTACTTGGTCATGAAGGTGATAGTTGGATGCAATCTTTTTCAAATATTTTTGACGGTAAAGCCGCAGCAACTTTTGTTGTTTTAGCTGGTATTGGATTAGCATTTATGACTAATTCCTCAATCAAAAATAACGACGAATTAAAATTAAAAAAGTCAAAAAAGAGCATTCTAAAAAGAGCGTTATTCCTTTTTACTGTTGGCCTTTCATATATATACATTTGGCCTGCAGATATTTTACATTTTTATGGAATTTACATGCTCCTAACGTTACTTTTTATTAAGAGTAGACCAAAGATCATATTACTCTTTTCTGTATTTCTTATTTTTATTTATCCCATACTCATGTTCTTTTTTAACTATGATACTAACTGGAATTTCACAACTTATACGTATCAAGACTTTTGGACATTGAAAGGTTTTTTTAGAAACCTTTTTTACAATGGTTTTCATCCAGTGATACCTTGGGCATCATTTATGCTTATTGGCTTATGGTTTGGAAAACAAGATCTAAATAATGACAAATTCATAAAAAGATCACTTTGGGTAAGCTTATCTATTTTTATACTTGTACGTTTAACTTCTGCATTATCAATTTATTTTCTATCTGAAGGGAATGAAAGCATAGCTAATGAATTATTACAAGTTCTTGGAACAAGTCCCATGCCTCCGTTACCGGTTTATATGTTATCAGGAAGCAGTATTGCCATTTTTATTATCTCTATTTGCATTTTAATATCACGTAAATTCAATAATAATAGTATTATTATAGCTCTAACAAAAACAGGGCAGTTAGCACTTACATTTTATGTAGCCCACGTTATTATTGGGATGGGATCTATGGAAATATTTAGTGCAACAGAATTAGGAATGTACTCATTGAATTTCTCTATAGTTTATGCTTTTATATTTAGTCTGCTTTGCATTATTTTTGCAGTAATATGGACAAAGTATAAAAAATTAGGCCCATTGGAATGGGTCATGAGAAAACTGACTAGCTAAAACATGTGCTCAACTTGATTGGGTATAATTTAAATATAAATGCATACATGAAGGTTCTTTCTACCAACATCGCTAAACCAACTTCCGTTATTTGGAACGGAAAAGAGTTAATTACTGGTATCTATAAAAAACCAACAAACAAACCTATTTATTTAGAAAAAGAAGGCGTAAAAAATGATGAAGTATCAGATAAAAAAGTACATGGTGGCGTATTTAAAGCATGTTATATATTTTCTGATGAACATTACTCTTATTGGAAAAATCGATACCCAAATTTAAATTGGGATTATGGTATGTTTGGTGAAAACCTTACTATTTCTGGTTTAAACGAAAAGGAGATCTATATTGGTGATATTTATGAAGTTGGAGATGCCTTAGTGCAAGTGACACAACCTCGTGAGCCTTGTTTTAAATTCGGTATTAAATTTGAAACTCAAAAAGCATTAAAAGAATTTATAGAGCACGGTTATCCAGGTACTTATGTACGTATTTTAAAAGAGGGACTTGTAAAAAATGGAGATGCTTTTAAACTTGTTAAACAAGCAAAAAATAGCCTAACCACATGGCAGCTTTTTGATTTACTGTTTTCAAAAAACAAAAATGAAGCTTTAATTAAGTTAGCTATAGAGAATGAGGCCTTACCATTAAGGAAACGAGAGAAATTAAAAAAACTCATAAAATAGCAGCGTTATATTTTGGTGTATCTTTGCGGCATAAAATTCCAATATGTCATTTAAAGACTTACAATTAAACCGGCCTATTTTAAGAGCTATTGCAGAAACCGGTTATGATGAACCAACGCTTGTTCAAGAAAAAACGATTCCTTTAGTTTTAGATAAAAAAGATGTTATTGTTTCGGCTCAAACAGGTACAGGAAAAACAGCCTCTTTTGCTTTACCAATTTTACAGCTGTTATTTGATAAACAAGATGCTTCAAAAAAAGGAAAAAAAATTCGTGCTTTAATTGTAAGCCCAACCCGTGAATTAGCCATACAAATTGGAGAAAACTTTAAAAACTATAGTACTTACACTAATTTAAGAAGCACTGTAGTTTATGGAGGTACTTCTATCGAGCCTCAAAAAGATATTCTAAAAAAGGGTGTAGATATATTAATTGCAACACCTGGGCGCTTACTCGACTTACACAAACAGGACATGGCTAATCTAGACTATGTAGAAACTTTAGTGCTAGATGAAGCCGATTTAATGTTGGATATGGGTTTTATTGATGATGTAAAGAAAATTGAACGTCTTTGTACCAAAGAAAAACAAACTTTACTATTCTCTGCTACCATACCTTACAAAGTAGAACAGTTAGCGAACACCATTTTAAGAGTACCAGAACGTGTTGAAGTAGCTCCAAATTCTTCAACTTCAAAAAATGTCAATCAAGTACTTTATTATGTGCCAAAACGTAATAAAATGGAATTGTGCTTGCACTTACTAAGAAACACTATAAAAGGGAGCATCCTTATTTTTAGGCGTACGAAGTTTGGTGTCGAAAAATTAGAACAAACATTATTAAAAAATGGCTATAAGGTAGATAGCATTCACGGGGATAAAAGCCAGAATTTAAGACAAGAAGCCTTAAAAAATTTCAAATCAAACAACGTTAATATTCTAATTGCGACTGATGTTGCTGCACGTGGTATTGATATTAATAATTTAGATGCTGTTATAAATTTCGATTTACCCAACGTACCGGAAACTTATGTACATAGAATAGGACGAACTGCCAGAGCTGGAAATACAGGCGCATCTTATTCATTTTGTTCTGCAGATGAAAAAAATTACGTAAAAACAATTCAGCAGCTTATTCAGGTTCAAATAGATATTATTGAAGACCACCCTTACCCTTTAGACCCCAAAGCAAAGCCTATTATTCATAAATCTAAAAAAACAGGTAGCAAGTATAAAAAGGGGCGTAAAAGTGAAGCTTCCAAAAAGAAAAAGAAACGTTGGTACTAATTTCTCAATATTTCTGTTATATAATACATACCTTTCGTAAAAATTAAGACCGTACCAGTTCTGTTACAAAATAGAATTAGACTAGCTTTATAATTTTATATAGGTGTCTCTCAATAAAGATAAATGAATTTTACAAACCCGTTAGTTTATGGTATTCCATGTTTTTTAGGACTTATTTTAGTCGAACTCACCTATAGTAAAACACACGACCACAAAGACCTCTATAAATGGAAAGATTTAATGTCGAGTCTAACTATGGGTATTGGATCGGTCGTTTTAGCCCCCTTAATCAAAACTGTTTCGGCTATTATAATTTTTAATTATTTATACGAATTGTGTAATCCTATAATTGATGGTGTACGTACAAATATTATGGGGTGGCAATCTTTTGGTTACTCCTGGCCTATTTGGTTAATTTGTCAATTTTTAGATGATTTCACATATTACTGGTTTCACAGACAAAATCATATGGTACGTTTTTTATGGGCAGCGCATATTGTACATCATTCTTCCGAAAACTTTAATTTGGGAACTGCTGTTCGCAATGGTTGGTTTACAATTTTGTACAAACCTTTATTTTATATGTGGTTACCAATTATTGGTTTTCCCCCAGAAATGGTCATAGTTTGCTTAGGTATTGAAGCACTCTGGCAATTTCAATTACATTCTGCGTATATTCCAAAAATGGGAATCATCGAAAAAGTATTTAATACACATACCATGCATCAAGTACATCACGCCAAAAACCTGGAGTATATGGACAAAAATCATGGAGGGTTTTTAAATATATTTGATAAATTATTTGGAACCTGGAAAGAATTAGATGACAATATTGATATCGCTTATGGCGTTACAAAACCACCAAATTCTTATAACCCCTTGGTTATATTAACACACGAATACAAAGATATTTGGAATGATATGAAAAAAACCCCTAACTTATATTATAAGTTCATGTATGCTTTTGGCCCTCCCGGATGGAGTCATGATGGAAGCTCATTGACTATCAAACAAATGAGAAATCAACAAAAATCAGAAAAGCTAGTTAGAAATAATGAATTAACCCCTTCTACGACTTAAATTATGAGTGCTATTCAAAAAATCATAGATCAATTAGAATTACAATCACATCCTGAGGGTGGTTATTTTAAAGAAGTTTATAGAAGCAAAGGAACTATTAACAAAGAAAACCTAGGTCAGGATTTTTCTGGACAACGAAACTACGCTACGTCCATTTACTTTCTTTTAACTTCTGAATTTTTTTCTGCATTCCATAGAATTAAGCAAGACGAAATTTGGCATTTTTACAAAGGAGCACCTTTAAAACTTCATATAATTTCTGATGATGGTATTTATTCTAATGTTATTATAGGAAATGATATAGAAAAAAAGCAAAACCCTCAATTTGTAGTAAAGGCTAAAGATTGGTTCGCTGCTGAAGTTCTTGATAAAAACTCATATGCTTTAGTAGGCTGTACAGTCTCTCCCGGTTTCGATTTTAATGATTTTGAACTCCCTAAAAGAGACATGCTCATTTCAAAGTTTCCTGAACATAGCCATATAATTACTGCTTTTACAAGGTTTTAGTTCTGCAGTCTTTGGTTAAAATGATTCTTTAAATAAAACACCTGTACACATAGCATGAATCCAAAAAGTACAACAGCATAAGTAAGCGTATTTGACACTGAAAATCCTGAAAATAGATTTATTATTTTGTTATTAGATAGCAAACTTAAATCTAAAGCATCGAACCAACTTGTTGATCCTTCCTGAATACCGAGAAGCATGTATGCCATTAGAGCTAAAAATATTATAGAAATAACAATCCACCCCTTTTTAGATATTAAAGGCTTATATTCTGTAACACTATTATTGCTTAACTCTGTAACTTGTGACATGACTGAAGCAGTAAAATTAAAAGAAGGCCTCTCTAAATGAGTGTCTTTCATTACTTTTTTCGCTAAATTATCTAAATATTTATCTGCGTTCTCTTTCATAATGTCCAATTATTTCTGGTTCTAATCGTTCTCTTAAAATAGTTGCCAACTTTTTTCTACTTCTAAACAATTTAACTTTCACATTATTGGGTGTTAAACCCATAGTTTTGGAAATTTCTTCTAAAGATTGGTCTTCATAATAATATAAAGTTAGTAAAAAACTATCATCACTTGGTAATAAAGTTATACACTCTTGAATAGATTGTTCGCGTTCTTTATTCTCTAAATGATCCAAAGCATTATCAATTGTTTTTACTTGATGCTCAGTAAATTCGTCAATGGCAACATCATTAAAATGTTTTTTATTCTTTTTTAACCTATCTAAACTCGTATTATAAGCAATTTTATAAATCCAAGTTGAAAACTTAGAATCGCCTTTAAACCTATTTAATGATTTATATGCTTTTATAAAAGTGTCTTGTGCTACTTCTTCGGCTTCTTCCCTATTCTTAAGCATACGTAGCGTTAAAGTAAATACCAAATCCTTATAACGTTCTACCAATACTTCAAAAGCATTCGTATCGCCATCAATAATTAGATTGATATAATGTTGGTCGTTGGTGGTCATTTTAATGTAAGACGACTATATACTCTTTAAGGTTACACTAGGAACTCATTTAAATTTTTTATAATTGGCTAAAAGTTTAAACCAATTCCAGAATAAAAAATATTTTTTCAAAAAAAAGTGTAACCAAAATTAAGAACATGTCGTCATAAGCTATGAACAGTTTAAAATTAATCAATTAAAAACAAACAATTATGGGATCAGAATTAATCATAGTGCCAATTATATTTGGCGCCATCTTTGGCGTATTTTATTTATATTTTTCAACACGTAACAAAGAACGCTTAGCACTTATAGAAAAAGGAGCAGATGCTACTATTTTTGTTAAAGGGAAAAGCAAAAGTTATACGGCACCCGTTTGGAAAGTATTAATATTAAACCTATCTCTATTGTTAATGGGAATAGGTATAGGAACATTCATTGCATCCATTTTAGAAAATTATACAACCATAGAGGAAGGACCACTATATGTAGGTAGTATTTTCTTAATGGCCGGCGTTGGTTTATTTGCTGGCTTTAATATGACTAAAAACCTTGATAAAGAATAGTATAATTATTCATCAATCAAAAAATTAAAGCCTGCTTTTTAAAAGGCAGGCTTTTTTATTTAATAGGGAAATCAAAATAAGTATTAGGGTAAGGTTCTCCTCGTAACGTAAAATGCCACCATTCCTTAGGGTAATTTCTAAAACCATGTTTTAGCATAACAGTTTGTAGCAATTGTCTATTAGTTTTTTGTTTATCAGTAATCTTTTCATAATTCACCCAAGATTCTTGTCCAAAATAATCATAAGCACTCCCCATATCCAATGCTTTGCCAGTATTACCATCAATTATCGTTAAATCTACAGTACTCCCTCTACTATGTCCAGATCTTGAAGCTATATATTGTTCTTTAAACAAATACTTCTTTTTTATATCGGGGTAAAATAGATGCTTAGCTATAGTATCATTTAAATCTTTAGCCCAAATAATGAAATGATTTACAGATCGCTGCGGTCTGTAACCGTCATAAACTTTTAAGCATAAATTCTGTTCCTGTAACTCTTCATGTACTAACTTCAACCTATTTGCTGTTTCTTTTGTTAGTATGAGTTTATTTGATTGATAACCATCAATAGGTGTTCCCACAAAATTATTTGAAGTATAATATCTCAACTCCACATCTAAATCTGGAATAATATCATGAACATATACAAACCCCTTTTCTAATTGCCCAAAGGAAAAAGCATAATAAAACATAACTAGAAGTGTAAATAATTTTCTCATAATTTTAGTTATAGCAACTGATTTTCAAAATGGCACATAAATAATTTAAATTATATGCGTTATCTTTTGAGGTTTAATTGGTATTGTAAGCTAATGTAAATAAATTATCAATGCATTAAAAATTGGGCACAAAAAAACCGAGTTCCCTCAAACTCGGTTTTCTTTCAATTTGCTTTTTTATTATGAAGCTAGATTTAGGGTCTCTATATCGTACATCATAATGCAAATATTAATTAATTAATCCATTGAACTAAAAAGTGTGTTATTTAGTACACTTCAAAAGTAAAATTATAATTCTTTGCAAACGATAAAATACTAATAAAATCGATGAAATACATTAAATTTTAACATTTAAAGACAAAAACAACATAAATATCGACGAAATACACATTATTATCCTTAAATATTAACATAAAAATACCTCATATGTAATAAAAAAAGCATCCTGAAAAGGATGCTTTTTTACTAACTAACTAACTAACTAACTAACTAACCAAAAATATGAATTACATTTAAAGTTTAAAGTAACCACTCAATAAACTTTTTAATTAAATATAATTACTTTCTATACATCAACATCCGTGCCAAACTCAAATAAATCCTTTTTAAATTTTCTATATATTGCAATTTTTAATCGTTAAAACCTATTATGAATAATCAACCTCTATTTACTAATGACACCATTGCTTTTGGATTACTAATGCTTATGCTGGCATTAGTTTTTTATACATCCTCAATAAAAAAAGGGTTTTGGGCTAAGTTTTACAGCATAGTACCAGCTCTTTTAATGTGTTATTTACTACCAGCAGTTCTAAATTCACTGGGACTAATCTCTCCTGAAACATCAAAAATTTATAATATTTCTAAAGACTACTTATTACCAGCAGCATTGGTTTTAATGACGCTAAGTCTAGATTTAAAATCTGTATTCAACTTGGGCCCTAAAGCATTGATCATGTTTTTTACAGGAACTATAGGCATCGTTATTGGAGGACCAATTGCCATACTTTTAGTATCAATGGTAAGCCCTGAAACGGTTGGAGGTGCAGGCCCTGATGCTGTTTGGCGTGGCCTTTCTACTTTAGCAGGAAGCTGGATTGGCGGAGGAGCAAATCAAACAGCCATGTATGAAATATTTAAATACAATCCAGAAAAATACGGCGCTATGATTCTTGTAGATATCGTTGTAGCTCAAATATGGATGGCGGTTTTATTATTTGGGATCGGACAAAAAGATAAAATAGACAAATGGCTTAAAGCCGATAATACCGCCATTGAAAAACTGAAACAAAAAGTTATTAGCTACGAAAAAAGTGTTTCAAAAACTCCTAATCTAACAGATTATATGATTATGTTCGGAATTGCTTTCACTGTAGTTGGTATAGCCCATTTTGGATCAAATAAAATGTCTACTTTTTTAACTACTAATTTTGAGGTTTTTAATGATAAAACCTCTGCCTTAGCATCTTTTACCTCTACTTTCTTTTGGATGATTACCATTGCAACCGTTTTAGGAATTATTTTATCATTTACAAGAGCAAAAAAATATGAAGGTGCAGGAGCTAGTAAATTAGGGAGTATTTTTATTTACATTTTAGTCGCAAGTATTGGTATGAAAATGGATTTGGGCTCCATCTTTGAAAACCCTGGACTGCTAGTAATAGGACTTATTTGGATGGCTATACATGTGTTTCTACTTATCGTTATTGCCAAAATTATTAAAGCACCATATTTCTTTTTAGCTGTTGGTAGTAAGGCAAACGTTGGTGGAGCTGCATCTGCGCCCGTTGTTGCTGCAGCTTTTCATCCATCATTAGCAACAGTTGGAGTATTACTGGCTGTTGTTGGATATGCCATTGGTACATTTTCTGCCTTACTCTGTGCTACTTTAATGGAATTAGCTTCGGTTGCAGGTTAGTTTTAAATAATATTTTTAGATATTTGCGCTCCTAAATTAATTTTAAAATGAAAAAATTCTTATTCTTGTTTTTAGCTTTTTTAATAATCTCCTGTAATGAAAAACAGCATGATTTAATAGTTAAAGGAAATATTAAAGATTTAAAAAAAGGAACTATTTACCTTAAAAAAGTAAATGATACTGTTTTGGTAACTGTTGATTCTTTAGTTGTAAATGGTAATTCCCAATTCGAGTTGCATTCTGATTTAGAATCCCCAGAAATATTCTTTTTGTACTTAGACAAGAATAGTACAGAAAAAGATAGAATTACTTTTTTTGCAGATAAAGGCATCACAGAAATTAATACGACATTAAAAAACTTTGTTTTTGATGCAAAAATTAACGGTTCTGATCAACAAAAAACATTAGAAGAATACGAAGCTATTATGTTTAGAATGAATAATAGGAATTTAGATATCATAAAGGAACATTTTGATGCTCATAAAAACAACGATACAGTAAAAATTAGAGCTCTTGAAAAAGAGTCAGATAATTCATTAAAAAGGAAATACTTATATACTGTAAACTTTGCATTAAATAATAAGGATAGTGAAGTAGCTCCTTATCTTGCTCTTTCAGAAGTTTATAATGCCAGAATTCATTTTTTAGATACTATAAATAATAGCTTAACACCAAAAGTTAAAAATTCTAAGTATGGCAAAGAACTGCAATCGTTTATTGATAAAAGAAAAGCTTCGGGAAAAGAAAATTGAAGTTTTTAAAACCCAAATAAAAGTATAACGATTGGCGTCGACTTCTATCTTATTTATACCAATTTAATTGTAAATGATTAATTATTATGGTCAGACTTGTTCTGACCATAATACATATAATAAAGAATCTTCTCTTGCTAGTCTTATGCTATGCTATTTTTTGTGAAGGAATATAAAAAAGACTGCTTTGCTATATGCATTTAAATGACACTTTTTAATTAGCCTCTGGTAAATATTAAGAACATAAAAATACCATAAGCAAAAACTAAAAAAAAGCCCTTTCCTCTACTTATTTGTAATTTCTTTGGCAAAAATATTATTGGTATTAAAATAAAGCTAAAGCCTAACATCCAAAAAATATCATGAGACAGTATTTGAGGTTCAGTAACTGTAATAGGCTTTACCATAGCTGTTAAACCCAAAACTGACGCTATATTAAAAATATTAGATCCTATTAAATTACCTAACGAAATGGCTTTTTCTTGCTTTGCAGCAGCAATAACAGATGCCGCTAATTCTGGTACACTAGTACCTATGGCAATTAAAGACACTCCAATTACTGCTTCGCTAACCCCAACTGAACGGGCAATTTCTTTTGACCCTTCTACTAACCATTCGCTTCCAAAATATAAAGCTGCCGCTCCAATAGCTAACCAAATAAATATTTTAAAATTTGAAACTACCGCTAAAGCTTCATCAACTTCTTCTACATCTGTGTCTTTTTTTCCTTTTTTAATCAATGTATATAAAAAGAAAATAAGACCAATGAATAAAATCCCTCCCTCTATAGCAGTAAGAATATGATCATTTTTAAGAAAATAATATAAAACTATTGAGAAGATCATCATAACCGGCCAATTAAGCTTGTAAAATGATTTATCAACCGCTATAGCACCAACCATAGCAGTAACACCAAGTACCAAACCGATATTGGCAATATTAGAGCCTACTACATTATTAATTGCTATAGCCGGCGATCCCGATAACGCGGCTTGTAAACTTACCAATAGTTCTGGAGCTGAGGTTGCAAAAGATACCACTGTCATACCAATGACCATTTTAGATATACTAAACTTAAATGATAATGCGACAGACGAACGCACAAGAAACTCCCCCCCTATTACCAGCAATGTAAAACCAAGGATGACCCAAAGTATACTCATAAAAATATTTTTTTGCGAAGATAGTATAAGAAGTGGTTTAAATTTTTTACAATTGACTACAAAATGTTTTTTTTTACCCATATTTTATCCTTTTTTCGTTCCTAGCGCAGCTATGCAACTCAAAAAAGACTATATCTGGATATAAAATCCAGATGTTTTGCTTCAATCAAAAAAACGTAAACCACTTCTTAATGAAAGTTTGAAGAGAAAAGTGATTTTTTCAGTTGAAAACTTAAAATACAGTTAAATAACTATTATTTTAGTTGTATAACTATAAAAATAGTTATACGTTTGTAATGTGTTTAGGATAAAGCAATTTGTTTAGCCCCTTTGACCTGCTGAAAATTTCTGTGCAAAAAAAAAAAATCAGGTTGCCAAAGTCTAACGCCTGTGAAACGCAACGCTAACAAAATTAGAATAATAAGATTTCCTCCTACGAGGAAATGGAAAAACTAGTAATTATGGAAAAATTAACAAACAAGGAAGAGGAAATTATGCATGTTTTATGGAAGCTTGAAAAGGCTTTTGTTAAAGATGTATTAGCCGAAATTAAAGATGACAAACCTCATTATAATACACTTTCTACTATTATTAGAAATTTAGAGGATAAGGGCTATGTTGCTTATAATGCCTTTGGAAAAACCCACCAATACTACCCAATTGTTAGCAAAGAGGATTACAAGAAAAAGTTTATGAATTTGGCGATAGACCATTATTTTAATAATTCTTATAAAAATATGGTATCGTTTTTTGCTAAGGAAGAAAAAATTAGCGTGGATGAACTTAAAGAGATTATTGCACTCATTGAAAAAAACAACTAACCGTGGAATATTTATTAAAAGTTAGTGCCGTCATTGCTATTTTTTATTTGATTTACAAAGTTTTTTTACAACGTGACACTTTTTTTGAATCAAACAGAGGCTTTCTTTTGTTGGGCTTAATGACTTCATTTATTGTTCCTTTTTTAGTCATTCCTATATATATTGAATACACCCCTACTTTAACAACAAATTATAGTTTTGGTGATACTACTGTCCTTGAAAACACTGAAGAATCTTTTAATATTATAGACTATCTTCCTTTTGTTTATTTAGCGGGTGTCCTTTTCTTTTCCTGTCGTTTCATTGTACAATTTGTGTCATTATCCACCTTAATTTTCAAAAATAAAAGTGAAAAGCAAAATGGTTTTACGTTTATAAAAATCAGTACTAATATTTCTCCTTTTTCATTTTTTAACTGGATCGTTTATAATCCAACTCAATTTGGCAAAACGGAGTTGAATCAAATTATCACACATGAAAAAGTACATGTACGACAATATCATTCTATAGATATCTTATTAACACAACTTTCTTGCATTGTGCTTTGGTTTAATCCGTTCATATGGTTCTATAGTAAAGATGTAAAACAAAATTTAGAATTTATAGCAGACCAAAAAGCACAAAGCAAATTTAGCTGCAAAAAAAGTTATCAAACGACATTGCTAAAAACAAGCTTGCCACCTCATCAAATGGCTTTAAGCAACAATTTTTATAATTCATTAATCAAAAAACGCATCATTATGTTACACAAATCGAAATCAAAAAAAATCAATTTAATAAAGTATGCCTTTGCAATTCCTTTGCTAGCCATGTTTTTAATAAGCTTCAATACTGAGGAAATTTATGTTGCTAAAGTTTCAAAGAATAGTGATTCTAACATCGTTGAAAATCAAGAAAATAAAACATCCGATGGCATTAAAATTATTTTCAACAAAGATTTATCAGATAAAGACCTAAAAAAGATTGAGAGGAAACTTAAAAAAAATGATATTAAATTTATATATACCGATCTTAACAGAAATAACGAAGGAGAAATAACTAATATCTCGACAAAGTTTGAAGTAGAAGGTGGCCATTGCACTTACAACGCCGTTAATAACCCTATAAAGTCTTTTTATTTTTACAAAAACAAAGGTCAATTTGGTGTAAGCGGTGTAAAAAAAACTACTTTAAACCCCAACCAACCAATAATAGATACTAAAAGAGTTTTGAAAAAAGATATTAAACCTTTTAGCATAACAATTACTAAAGATTTTGCAGATAATGATTTTAAAGAAGTTATAAAAAAAGGAAAAGAAAAAGGTGTTACACTTAAATTCAGTAAAATAAAACGAAATCCAAACAATGAAATCATTGCTATTCATGCTGAATTTAAAAATGATAAAGGTGCCGGAACAATTTCTTTTAATAGAGGTGCTCCTATAAAGCCTTTTATTTATTCACAAAGTAATAGCAGTTTTGGGTTTACAAAACCAATTAATTCAAATACTTACGTAATTGATTATGGAAGCAATAACAAGAAAAAGGCAAGTAGCTATTCTATTGAAGGTGACAGCATTTATATACTCAACGACAAAACATTATCGTATACTATCAAAGATAGTCAAACTCCAAAATTCTATCAAGGCTCCAAGTTAACCTCAACAGATAGCATTCATTTTAATATAAAGAACAACATAGCATATACTTCTGGTAATGTTTTGCTTAAAAGTGACTCGCTACAAACTTCAAAATGGAAAACATCAATAGGCTACCCTTCGCCAAATGCAATTAAATATAGTAATTCATTAAATATAAAAAATGAAGAAAAACCTCTTTTTATTTTAGATGGTAATGAAATGCTTGAAAGTGAAATACTAAATTTATCTCCTAATAAAATTGAGTCTATAAGTGTTTTAAAAAACGATAGTGCTATAGCTTTATATGGCAAAAAAGCTAAAAACGGAGTTGTTATCATAAGTACTAAAAAGAGCGATCAATGGAAAACTAAATTTATCCCTGGAAAACCATTAATAACCGATTCTATATATTTTAATGATGCCAAAAGTACAAAAGGAAACAAAAAATCATCATGGAAAGTTTCCGCAGAGAGAACTAATGTCGCTTTTGTATCTAAAGACACATTATTCATTAACGACAACCCAAATCTATTAGAGAAAACTGTAAAAAAATTTAATGAACATCCTCTATTCTTGTTAAATGGGAATGAAATCACCAAAAAAGAAATTGATTTAATAGACCCACAAGAAATTCATTCGGTTCGTGTTATAAAAGATAAAGAGCAAAGCATAAAGAAATACGGAAAAAAAGCAAAAAATGGTGTCGTTATAATTAAATTAAAAAATAAAAGCACAAAAAAACCCGTTGTTAAACTTGAAAGTTCTGCACTATATGTTATAAACGGTAAAGAAGTTAAAAAAGAAGATTTTGAAAAGCTTTCTCATGATAAAATTGAATCAATTAATGTTTTCAAAGATGAAATTGCTCTAAAAAAATACGGCAATAAAGGAAAAAATGGCGTTGTAGAAATTACGACTAAAGAAGAATAAAAACTATAGCAAACTAAATAATTTTAAGACACCCAATACTGGGTGTCTTTTTTTACTTTAATATTTAAAAAAGATGAAATTGATAAAAAACATCTTTTTTAAGATAAATAGTCCCTTAATAATAAAAAAAACACCAAAAACACCTCTACAATTATTACATTTTATAACAGTATTAATATTTTTTAGTTATAAAATAAAACTTAGTTAAAGAACGTCACTCTAAAACAGTAATCGATTACATTTTTTTACTTACAATTTCGCATTCAATTTCATCGATTTTCATAAAAACGTTTGGTAAACATATGGGTAAATATATATCTTCAGAAAACATTGATATAATGAACCCATTTATTAACCTTTAAAACCTAAAAAATATGATAACACTTGCCAAACTTATAATTGATGCTATACTAGTTATTATCTCAATTATATAAATTTCACTAAATGTAAAACTTAGTCTAGAATAAGTTTTACTATTTTTATAAAATGCAAAAGCAAGTATTTAAATTTTTAGCAAAGGTTAATAAAACAATTTTACCGAGTTATTCTAAACAACGATTAGACCTAGCAAAAGCAAGTAAGCTTCAAATGGCTATTATTGGTTGGAGATGGTTTGTTACTAAAAATGCTTTAGATTAATGAACTGGTTTAAACTTTTAAAATTGATTTCTTTTTGAACTTTTTTAAGCCCTATAACAATGCAGGACCGTATTGGTCTGTTTTACGTTTTTTCTTCATTGGTTCTCGACACCTTGCCTTCTATGTCATGTATATAGTGAGCGTGTGTTTTAGAATATTTTATATGTAGTAATGCAAATGTGCTTACTACCTTTTTTAGGAGGCTATGTTAGTTATTATTTTCATTCTCTTCAATCGTTCTAAAGGTCAAATTTATTCTGGGAGTATTTATTAATTTGGTTGGAGGCAATCGGTGTAACCAATAAGTTTGTGTGATATCTTTCATTACCAATAAACCACCATGTTCTAATACCAAGCTTATTTTCTCTTTGGTTTTTTTATGTTTAAAAGCAAATTTCCTTTCAGCTCCAAAACTCAAAGATGCAATGGAGCCATTCTTTTTTAAATCCTTTTCACCATCACTATGCCAAGCCATACCTTCTCCTCCATTGTGATAAAGGTTTAGTAAACAAGCGTTAAAGGTTTCACCCGTTCTACATGCTACTCTGGTTTTTAAATCCAACAATTCTTTTGTCCAATTCAATGCGAGTTTCGTGGTATTGGAATAGGTATATTCAAAAGGCTTCTCACCATACCAGGCAACTTTTCGTTTAGTTATTATTTTTTTACCAAAGATAATAGCTTCGTCATGTCGCCATTCGATAGTATTCAACAACGTTTTAAAAAAATAACCTGCTTCCTTATCTTCTAATAATTTGCCATAATAATTTACGGTTCCATCTTTTGGAAGGAGATTTTTTGTTGCGTCAATTTTTATATCAAACAAGGTCATTTTTCCATTTTTTATAATCCGCTTTCATACAATGTCCGCAAGGACGAAAATTATTTTTTAACGCTTCTTTTTCATTCGAAAAGAACACACGGTTTTCTTGTTTCATTCGTTTACCCGATTTACAATTCAAATGTCCATAAATCTTCAAATTCTTATGACCTCCAAAAATAATCTGCTTTGCTTTTATTTTTGCTCTCAAAGCAATGAACTCATTTAAACTTTTAAAATTGGCTAAAAAATTATCCTTTTGCACCCACTTTTCACCTTTTTTTTATTCCATATCGGTGCTATGCAACTCTAAAAAGCTTTCAACTGGATACAAAATGACTAATTTTCGCTTCAACCCAAAAAGTTTAAATGAGTTCAATATCTGAAATGTTTTGGTGTTTTATTACCATTAACTTATTGCATCGTGAAAAATAATACCTAAGGTATGTCTTTCTCCGTTATGTAGCTCACTTACTCCGTGCTTCATATTTACCCTGTAATACCCCTTTGTACCTTTTACAGGTCTGAAATTAGTAGTAAAAATAAGCATATCTCCTTTTTTTGGTTGTAACACAGTCGCTTTAGATTGTGCCCTTGGTATTTGCTGCGTCAGTACAAATTCCCCACCACTAAAATCGACATCTGGCTCATTTAAAAACAAAACAGTTTGAAGAGGGAAATAGACATCTCCATATAAATCTTGATGCAAGGTATTAAAACCTCCTTTACCATATTTTAAGATCAGAGTTGTTGGTTTTAGTTGGTTATTATCGTGGCATTGTTGCTGCAACTCGCTAAATGTTGTTGGAAACCGTCTATCAATTTTTAAGACCTTCATCCATAAGTTAGCAATTGGTACTAACTTTGGATACATCTGTTCGCGTAAAATTTGAATGGTTTTTGGTAGTGGGTAATCAAAATATTTGTATTCGCCCAAACCAAAACGATAACGTTCCATTACAACCGTTTTTCGATAGCCTTTTTCATTTTCATACAAGCTTTTCAACTCTTGACATAACATACCTGAAAGGAACTTTGGAACAATAGCATATCCTTTTTCGTGTATATCTACCGCCATTTTATTCCAATCAATGGCTTCTATATTTGAAATTAAATCTTCCATGCTATCTATTTACTTTAGCAGCTTCCCAACCAATTATTGCAGATTTTCGGGTATTTCCCCACATATATCCTCCAATATCTCCTGTCGATTTAATAACGCGATGGCAAGGAATTATAAAGGCTACAGGGTTATTTCCTATGGCCGTTCCTATAGCTCTTGAAGCTTTGGGCTTATCAATCATTTTCGCAATTGAACCATATGTAGATAGATTTCCCATAGGAATTTTTAAAAGTGTTTCCCATACTTTTAATTGAAACGGCGTTCCATTTAAATGTAATTTTATTTGATTGAGCTTACTCCAATCGTTTTGAAAGATAAACAAAGCATTTTGTTGAGCAACATCAACAACCTGATTGTAATTAGCATTTGGAAAACGGTTATTTAGCTTTGATAATGCTTTGCTTTTATCTTCGAAGAAAGCCATATGACAAATACCTTTTGAAGTGGATGCCACCATGATATTTCCAAACGGGCTTTCGGCAAAACTATAGTTTATATGAAGGTTTTCTCCTCCTTTTTTAAATTCGCCAGGGGTCATTCCTTCAATATTGATGAACAAATCATGCAAACGACTTGTTCCAGAAAAACCAGTTTGGTAGGCAGTATCAAATAATGTAGCTTGCTTGTCTTTTAATAATTGTTTAGCATATTCAATACTAAGATACTGCATGAACTTTTTCGGACTCACACCTGCCCAATCTGTAAATAAACGTTGGAAGTGGTGTGGACTTAAATGAACACTTTCCGCAATATTGTTTAAAGAGGGTTGTTTCTTAAAATTTTTTCTGATATAATTAATGGCTTCTGCAATTCGATTATAATTAATTTGTTCTTGCTCTGTCATTTCTTTGAATTTTATGATACAAAAGTATCTTACCTTAAAAGATCATAAAACCCGATTCTTGCTAAACACCTTTTTATTTATGTTTTTAGTTGAGGGAAATCAGTTATGATTTTAAGCAGAATAGTAAAATTAATTATATCGTTGTTCTATGATCTAATTTTCAGCAAAGATTTGTTTATTTAAGAGATATCATTAATCTTAGCAGATATTAGAGCATGTAATACTTTCCTTGCCAAAGATTTTTTTCTTTTAATTTTTTGTCAATTTTAGCAGCTATTTCAAAATTTTTCAACCCTCCCCATTTTGGAGCAATAAGTAGGTCTGCAGGTGATTGACTTATAAAACGCTCAATAATAATATCAGATCGTAGTAATGATATAAATTCGCTAATAATATCAATATAATCTTCCAAATTAAACAAATCAAATTGTTTTGGATTGTTTTTATATTGAAAGGCCATCATGGTATGCTTAACAATTTGTAAATGATGTAGTTTTAATGAATGTATTGGAAGTTTAGATAGCTCTTTTGCATGGTTTAAAATATCCTCTTTTGATTCTCCTGGTAAGCCAATAATTAAATGAGCTCCTAGACGCAAACCTTTATCTTTGGCAAGATTATATGCCTTCTGAGTTTCTTCAAATGTGTGACAACGATTAACAGCCTCTAAAGTTCTATTTAATGTGCTTTCAACACCAAATTCTAATGATATGAAATAGGTTTGAGATAACTCAGACAAGAAATCAATTAATTCAGTACTAATACAATCTGGTCGAGTACCAATTACTAAACCCACTACTTCGGGGTGACTTAAAGCTTCTAAATATAACTTTTTAAGAGATTCAATATCTGAATACGTATTAGTATACGCTTGAAAGTACGCTAAGTATTTTTTTTTATTTCCTTTTCTTGAAAAAAACTCAATACCTTGATTTAGCTGTTCAGAAACACTTTTTTGAGGTTTGCAATAATCTGGGTTAAAAGAGTTATTATTGCAGTAAGTACAGCCTCCCGTTCCTTTACTTCCATCTCTATTAGGGCATGTGAAACCTATGTCAATAGATATTTTTTGTACTGGTTCTAAAAAATGTGATTTTATAAACGAACCAAAATCATTGTATTCCTTACTTCCGTTAAATTTCATGTAAGAGATCAGAGTTAAATATTAATTTAATTCTGCAAAAATACCTTAGACAATAATGGGATATTATGATTTTTGTAAGGTAATCTTAATTAATAAAGAATTTTTTAAAACGAACTATCCCCGAGGCAGAGCCATAGAAGTATTTCGCTCGTTTCATTTTGACTTTTGAGTCAAAATTCAAAATTCTGTATTTAGATTCCCATTTTATTCATTGTCTTAACATTATATAATAATGAATTCATGAATCTTGCGATTTCACGGGAATGACAATCCTGCCTGCCGGCAGGCAGGTTCAACGGAAACCCCGACGCAGAGCGTCGAGGAATTCTTTTCGATTAAAAACTTTGGAGTTAGATTTTCTGTGATTCATTCCTGACCTTGGCAGAATATTTTTTATTGTTTTTTGTCTTGCATAGTGACTGCTTTTAGTTCTTTTAATTTAAACTCACCATTTTTGGTTTCAAACCGAGCAATTTCTTTGTTTGCTGGTGTTACCTCATCATAGTGTTTTTGCAAGGTATTATTAATCTGAAATAATTTCTCAGGGATATTTATAACCTTATTCAACGATGAAGTCGTGTAACTTTTTGCGCCAGATTGCTTGGTCGTTAATTCATAAGTCGTATTTGTTTTATTATACATTTTAGTATTTCCAAGTCTGTCAGGCTGCTCTATGCTTTCTTCCAAAGTGCGTTTTATTTTTGAAATTTTATTAAAATCCATGGGTGATGGCAAATAGTTGAGGGTTTGTATATTAGTCAAAGCATTAACACTAAGAATTTGCTTTTCAAGTTTTTTGCTGTCATCTACATTTGATGCGAGATCACTATATGCTTTAAAGAATTGTACTTGGACAACCTCTTTAGGTATGTGTTTGTACATCAAATTTTGAACATCTGAAAAATCATCAATGAATTTAGAAATATCAATTTGATCGGTTATCAGAGGGTGTTGCTTGTCCCTCATTCTATTCCTTAACTCTATCAATTCTCCGTAATGATTAAATGACTTACGTTGCTTAGCTGTCATTTTAGAAACGAGTCTTTCTTTTAGTTTCTTGTACAGGTCTGCTGCACTAGTCATTTGATCTAAACCGAGGTAATCCTGAATAGCCTTAAAATAAGTGTTTATAGCATCATTATCTCTCTCTGATTTCTCATATATGGTGGCCAGCATAGTTCTTAATTTCGGCTTGACTGTTTCTCCAAACCTAGGATCGAAATGATGGTCCACTCTACCCATCATAGGGTTAAAAACGTGCTCAAGCTGAAAGCGTGCATTTCTGGCACCACGTCCATCCCATTTACTCTTGTCTTTATAGAAGATCGTTCCAAGAGTGATATGATACCTTCTAATCATTCGCAAGTCCTTTTCGGAGTATTCATTACCCAAAGATTTTCTTCCATAGGATTGACCTTTGCCTTCGAACAGGAATACGATCAATTTATTAAGTTTCGCCTTGTCTGGGTCCATTTTTGGGTAGAGGTCATACATTTCAGCCAGATCCGATGCGACTTCAGTAAAGAAAGCACGGTCATAGTTTTTACTAAGGCTCAAGGCTCTGTTCCAATGAGCCTCAGAGGTCTTAAAATCACTCTTAAAATACGCGGTTTCTCCTTTTTTCTTATACAATCTTAATAATACGTATAAGGGACCAATTTCAATTTCTTCATTGGAAACAATTAAAGAAGGTCGTTTATTAATCCAAAACTTTGGTTGGGCTATGCTTCTAGGGCGTTCGGCTTCAAAAATTGTTTTGAGTTCTTTCATAGCTTCTTCAATTCTTTTCGCCATAGGCTCACTTCTACTGCCTTTAGGAAACAGGGCAAGACGAAATCTATCAACCTGCGCTGGATCCATCCAACCGTTGTTCGCCAATACATTCGCCCAAAGGATAAGGGATTCATTAGCTTTTCGATAAGCTTTCTCTTTTAAAGCCAGAGATAATTCTTTTCTGAGTAGCTTTTCGGCGTAATTAGGAGCATCAATCTCTTGGCAGTTAAAAGCAAATTTCCGGATGGAGTTTCCACTATCACAGATAAAATCTTTTCGTACATATAGATCGACTAAGGCACCACATGCCTTTTTTGAAAATGGATCTTCAGAATAAGCCCTGCTATAGTATTGGCAGGATTTAGATAAATTTTTATTCTTCTTGTAAAGATCCCCTATTTTAATCAGGTAATCGGTCCGTTTTGATGGGTAGGTATTCGCTAAATCCTCTAACCTCTCAACTGTAGATGACAGAGCTCCGCGTTCAGCATCAAGTTTTTCTAAATTGGTTAAAGCGGACTTACTGTTGGGATATATTTCAAGGACTTTCTTATAGTAAAAAGCCGCAGTGTCTCGGTAATTAATACGTGTTATGTCTTCTTCCTTTCGTGCAGTTCGCTGATAGAGATAGGCTTTAGCAAAATTCAGACCAGCACGACATTTCTCTGGATCATTAAAACTTTGGCATTTACGCAAGCTGCTATCAATGAAAATTGAAGCTTTTGTAATTTTATCTTTAGCATTTAGATCCTCAATTTTTAAATTAATGTCTTTTACAAAGTTTATACTACTGCTGTATTCAACCTGGCCAGAACCATCTTGCGCAAAGCAGAACGTACAGAATAACATACATACAAGCAAACATATAGTAGATAGCATTCTCATATTAATCATCATTATTAATTTCATTTAATAGATCCGCAGTGGTAGATTCTTCCGTCTCAACGTTAGGATCTCTGTCATAAGTCAAAACATAGATTTCACCTTTAACAAACTCAGTGTATTTTGAATTTGTAATGTCGATCATAAAAAAATCCAACAGCTCACAATTAGGGTTCTCGTTTCTAAGAACTTCCCAAGTTGGACGATCGACAAGACCAGTACAATGTACATTTTCTGCAGAATAATTTCGTGGCAACCCTGAACTTAAACGGCCTTCAAGTTTCACCGAAAACTGAGTGCCATCTGTTCGCAATTTTAAATCTTTTGATTGAAAAGGGACAATAAGATCCCTGAGTTCATCAGCCTCCCTATGGAATACATGCGCGCAATCTGTTAGTGTTATAGGGACTTCATTAAACAAGTCGGTAACAAACTTATGCTGAAATGAGCTTGGCAAAAACTTATCCCAATCTTCCTCAAATTTGTCAATAATATCCTCGGCTGAAGCAGACCTAAATACATTAAATTCCTCCCGATCCATAAACACCCATGGTTCAGAAGTCTTAATATTATCAGGTGTGTTCAGTGTAAATGTCAATATGTGGTCCTTTCCTTCATCAGTAGCCAATTTTTGAATGGTCTGGAATCTGATATCGAATTGATAATCGCTAGACTCTGTACCAAAATCAATAAATCCAATATATTTATTTAGATGATTGATTAAAATAGAGCGTATCTCGGTCTGAAGTAAATCGATATCATCCTCAAAGAAATCAAAAAACAGGCCGTCTTCTTCAAATTGAAAATTGACCTGTACATTCGGTTTTTGCGCATGCCCATGAAGTATACAAAGCATCAAAATGCTAATGATGCATATAGTTATCGTTTTCATATTTTATAGCCTTTTATTCCATATTAATGCGTAAATCGTTATTGTCTTTGTTTATTATTATGGAACCTTTAAATTTTTCGTTTTTATTATTGGATGCCTTGACTACGTTTACCTTGATCGTATCTCCCAGATTAAGTTCAGCATACTCTAGTTGCTTAGTTTGATTCCAGTAATCTGACCATTTTTCATCATAGGTACCATCTGGAAATTCTGCCCTATATTTAGTACGCCATAAGTCCAGATGTTTCTCTTTAAAAATAAAATTTCTCTTACCAATAGTCAGGCTTCCAACCGTGCTATCTAAAACAATATTATTGAAAACCGTCTGTCTGTTCTGGGTTTTATCAGGCGCGTTAATAATCTCAATATTTATGAGATACCTATGGCTTATTTTAGCATATTCGAAATCGAATCTAATAAGTGCAATAGGCTCCATACTAAAGTCTGAAGGATAGAAATATTCTTTTTTTAAGGAGCTAAATGGTTTTACGCTGTCATAGATAACCTCATGCCCTTCTACCATTAGCTTTATTCGGTTCCCACTTAGATTAGTGGGTAATGTGAATCGCGTCCGTCCTTCGTTATCGAGCTCTTTTCGTAAGGTGTCTGTATAATTATTATTATGAATCACTCTAACAATAATAGCTTCTGACCCTGGTTTTCCATAGATCCATACGGAAGCATAGCAAGTCCACACAAGGATTGTGAGAATAGTCAAAATACTTAGCACCGGGGTACATAAAAAGAACCGTCCAGCTTTAGTCTTAAGGTCTCCGGTCTCCTCACTTATATGCCTGCCCAGCCAGTTAACCAGTAAGGAATTCACCATACCATATACGAGCATGGTTACAGCAAAAACGCCAGATTTCCATAATAGACCATAATGATAAAAGACCCACCAAATGATCAAAAGCATAAGTATGGCAAGTAAGGCTACCCGCTTGCCGTACTTTCTAAGGAAAGGATATCTGGGATATTCTTTTTTATATTGACGTTTAATTTTTGTCTTGTGATGTTTGCTGTTAAGCAATAGAAAAAGGTCATTAAGACCATCATCGCTCCATTTTTTGAAGACCCGCCAAATAATCTCAGTTGGTATAATATAGGCGCCATGATCATCATTAGGGTTTTGAGTCATTTGGACCAGACCAATTAATTGCCCGCTTTGTCGTTCAATCAAACCTGCACCACTCATTCCGTGACGAATCGGACCGCCCTTAAAAATCAATTTTCGGGTGATACCATCAACTTGTTCACCTCCATAAATTAAAAGAATCTCTTCTGATATTTGTCGTTTAAGATCTGCATCTTTTTTATGAAAACCAAAGGCTGAAAACTGTTTATCCTCCAAATGGGTCATCGGTGCTAAATACGGCTCCAATTGGATACTTGGATGTTCAGTATGATCCAATTTCAAAGCGGCAATATCCGGGTATTCCTTTGATCTCAGTTGAGCTTCTGATGAACTTCCAAGAACGGAATTTTCAGGTTCCAGATAAAGTTTAGAAATATAAATTTCATCAGTACTAAAAGTTACATTTTCTTTATCTTCACTAGCACCCGGAAAGATTACACTAATGCTTTTATTGCTGTCATAAGTAGCTCTGACCACATGCGCACACGTGAGTATCCAACCCGATGCAATTAGTACACCAGTTCCGATATTTGATCCAGCTTTGATCTTTACAGTTCGCGACTGAACTAGATTGCTGAAGGAGTCTGCCATTATACCTGAATTTGCATCGAAAATATACGAATAAATCAGCTTACGTACAAATAGACTGACAAAAATTTAGAGTATATTTATACATTATTGAATCCTGTTTTTTCTGTATTATTTAAATAAGGCCATCTATGTCAATCAAATTATCAATAGAGTTATTTCCTGCGGCTAATGGTGATGCCATTTTAATTGAGGTTGGTCAACAAATTATACTTATTGATTGTGGTTATATTTCCACTTATAAGGAGCATTTAAAACCCAGGTTACAAGCTTTAAAAGATGAAGGCAAACGAATTTCCATATTAATCGTGACTCATATCGATGCAGATCATATTTCCGGGGCTATTGCATTTTTAAAGGAAAACGGTTCGGCTCAGGAACCAAATATCATCAGTATTGATGATATTTGGTTCAATAGCTACAGACATTTACATTTTCAAAACAAAGAATCTGGCAGTCATGCAGATGAAACGGATTTCTTTGAGATCCCTTCGGGGTTGGAAAGTAATAACGCCGATGATCCAAACAGCTTGGTGAGTTATTCTCAAGGCACAAGTTTGGGAAGCCTAATATTGAAGCATGGCTATACTTGGAACGGGGCTTTTATGGGTTCCACTGCCATGGCAGATTCACCAAAAGTGATTCAGCTAAACGATGGTTTATCGATCACTGTATTAGGGCCTACTCAGGAAGCACTTGATAACATGTCAAATCATTGGTATAAATATCTTAAGACCATTTTTCAAGGAAAGCTAAATGAAGATGCTTTTTTTGATGATGCTTTCGAACTTATGATGGAAGAAATGCGACAGTCGGACCTGGAACAACTGGAACAACCGGATCCTTCATCACCTGTAGCTGTTGATCATGACTGGGTCACAGCTAATTACAAGGACCTTTGGTCCCATCCAGAAGACAAATCCCCAACTAATGGAGCTTCCATTATTTTTATGTTGGAATATGATAATGGAACTGACATTAGTAAAAAACTACTGTTCCCGGGAGATAGTATCCCAAGTCAGTTGTTGGGGCAATTGCAAAAATTGGTAGCTCAAAGAGCTGATCTTGAATTACCGGTTAAGCTCGATGTTTTCAAAGTACCACACCATGGGGCTAATAAGAACAATAATCCTGAATTAATTGCTAATATTTTATCTGAATATTATCTATTTTCCACTAATGGATCCGGGCATTATAGTCATCCGGACATGGACACACTGGCTCAAATTGTAAAAAGTCATGGAACCGAAAAATTAAAGACACTAGTCTTTAATTATAGACAGTTTGAGAGGTTTACAGATCTAGACAATCTACAACTAAAAAACAAATACAAGTATCAGACTATTTGGCCGGATGTAGATCAATTTGGGAATGGCCATGATGGTTATATAAAGCTCAATCTTGAATTTTAATCCTTAGTGGTTCTGTATAATACCAGTTATACTTTGAATTTACTCAAAAATAAAATGATGAATTTTTTGTGATAGATGAGGCGTAAAAATCAAGCATAGCTATAGTTCTGGTTTATTTTTATAACGAAATATAGCACAAAAGGGCGCATTTTATTGGGGAAATTCAAAGTGTAAATGGTATCATTATTTGACAGATTTTTACTATCTTTAAACTTGTAGTATATTCTCCTTTACTATAATACCATTTGAGTATAAGATTTAAAAGAACTATGTAGGGATTTTTGTTCTTGTTTTTTGACGTGCTATTAAAATGATTTTCATTTAATCAGTAGGCCAAAATATTTAATATTAGAATAATGAGATTACCTAAATAGTAAGGTTTAAAATTAACACAAAGTTCATGATATATTTACAACGAAGTGATGTTAAGTCCCCAAAGGCACTAATTGAAAGAGCCGAAAATATTCTTGAAGAAACCATACGTGTACATCAACAGGTACTCAATAATGAGCGCATCGAGTTTGGAAGAATATATTATAGCACTTTAAGCCATTGTAAAGCAGATCTGCGTAAACTCTTTCGGAATAAATGTGCCTATTGTGAAACATCCATAGTTGGTGCCTCATCTGATATTGATGCATTCAGACCAAAATCAAGAGCTATTAATACCAGTGGAAAAGCGGTAATCGGGTATTATTGGCTGGCTTTGGAATGGCATAATCTTTATAACAGTTGTCAGCAGTGCAATAGGTACAAAAATGTACGCTTCCCCGTGAAGGGGCATCGCCTGGAATACCCGAACAAAAATATTTATGACGAACAGGCTTTATTATTAGATCCTTGTGACCCGAAAGATTGGAATGAGATTCATTTTGAATTTTTAGATAATGGTCAGGTCGTTCCACTTACAGAAAAAGGACGTATTAGTATTGAGGTTTTAGGTCTCAATAGAGAGAACCTTATATATTCAAGAAAAGAGGTTTCTGATCAATTAAAAATAATTTTCAAGCTTATTAATAAATCAAAAGGTGCTGATCAAGAATCCGTTCTCATCCAACTGCTGGATAGTTTAAATGCCGACAAGAACCATTTGGCAGTTAGACGCCAATTCACTTCACAATGGCTCAGTACAAAAGTCAGTGGTTTAATAAAACATTTCCCCGATTTAATTAATAAGATCCAGACAGAATTACAGGGAGATTTACCATTGTTAAATGAGAATCTGGACTTCAAAGCATTTAAAATCCCCAAAAAACGAAGTTCAAGACAAACCAAAAAGAAATATAATTTCGAGCAGCAGTTTAGCTATGATATTAAATCTCAACTGGCTGAAGATAAACGCTCTTATTATACGGGAGCTAAGCTAATCGAGCGTGTGGAAATAATTAATTTTAAAGGCATCAAGTCCTTACATTTTAAATTTCCTCAGCCCGAGATTTCAGGTGCCGGTGAATCATGGATGCTATTAATAGGGAGGAACTCAACTGGCAAAAGTTCTGTATTGCAGGCCATTTCGCTGGCTTTGATTGGTCAGGAAAATTTAAATAACCTTGAGGATGTTTTTGATGCCCGTAAATGTGTGAGACGTGCTACTGGTGTGAGTTCGGGCCATGTAAAAGTATGGATGACTAATTTCAACAAACCTTTTGAATTACATTTTAATAAAAGAGATAAGCACTTTACATCAAATATTCCAAAAGATGTCATCATGTTACTTGCTTATGGTTCAACACGTATCTTGCCCATAAAACACTCAGATAATTATAAAGAATTTAGTTATGCTCCTACCAATGTGAAGAATCTTTTCGATCCTCAAAACCAGTTACGCGATGTTGAGAGTTGGTTAGGAAGTGTCAAAGACGTTTCTTCAGAACGATTTAAACAGATTAAAACAGCACTTTTTAAGCTCCTTGATTTCGATCCTGCGGAAAGGCAAGAAGCTGATATTTATAGAAGAAATGGTGTGGTAAAGGTTAAGCTTCCAGACGGCAATTATTTAATTCGAGAATTATGTGATGGCTATCAATCTGTCATTGCCTATTCACTGGATATCATGATTACATTATTTGAGAAATGGGATTCTATTGAAGATGCTGAAGGTATCGTGCTTATTGATGAGATTGGAGTTCATTTACATCCCAGCTGGAAAATAAAAATCGTGTCGCTGCTTCGAAGAATATTTCCAAGAACTACTTTTATTGTGACAACGCATGACCCCTTGTGCTTGAGGCCGGCACGCAAAGGCGAAATACATATCATGTCTCGAAATCTGGAAACAAACGATATAAAATTTGATCAGGTAGATATTCCACCGGGAACCCCAGTAGAACGACTATATACAGGGATGTGGTTTGCTATGGATGGCACCCTGGATCCGGGAACGAGCAAACTGATGCAGGATCATAGAAATCTGGTACTGGCCGGTAAAACTGAAAATGCTGAAGCCATAAAACATATTGAAAACACACTTGAAAAACGTTTAAAATACCAGCCGGACGGTTCACTTTTTGGTCAGTTTAGAGAAGTTTTGGGCGAAGTGCTGGATCAAGGAACAGAAGCTATGGAAATGGATGAACTAAAAGAAAAGCTAAAAGCAAAACTCAAGGATACATTCGATAAAGCTTGATAAAGTATGTTGAAATTAAATCGACCTAACAAAAACGACAAGGCTGCTGAATTCGACGCCGAAGCGGCTGCCGAACTCAAAAAAATTCAAGATGCTATTAACTCTAATAAAAAGCCGGAGTTTAATCCGGCCTTTTGGGGAAAATATAAAAGCCATTTTATGGAAGCTCAGAGACACAGGTGTGGTTACTGCGAGCTGCAGGTTACCTCCTATGGGGATGTTGAGCACTACAGGCCCAAAAGTGAAATCAAACAACTTGAAGCGGTTGGAGAAGAACAGGAAAACCTACATAATTTGGTATCGAAAAGCAGAAAAACCTCTAAGATGTGTGAAGATGGCTACTGGTGGCTTGCTTACGACTGGGATAATTATCTATTATCATGTACACTCTGTAATCGTCCTTATAAAGGAACACTATTCCCAATAAAAGAGCAACGACCGGTGCATCCTGATCCTGCTTCTGAATATCCTTGTGAAAATCCGAAACAAGGAGATCAGGAAACCCCCTTATTAATGAATCCTTTTGATCCTAATTTGGCACCTTCTGAGCATTTAGAATTTACCGAGTCTGGTCTTATTAAACACAAGACAGATACAGGTAAAGAAACTATTGATACATTAGGACTCAGCAGAGACAGTCTTAATACAGGACGTATATGGGCTGCAAAGAAAATCTTTCAGTATTTTAAGAATTTTGCCAGTGCAGCACCGGGTAGTGATGCTGAAAAGCTTTTCGCTTCAGAAATTGTAAGTATGGGTAATGAAACCTCAATTGCTTCGCCCGGTATGTGCCGTATTATTTATGAAAATTTAGTCGACGGACAGGGGACGTGGGAGGCTTTTGAAAATAAATGGAAAGTCGACTAATACCAATTAACAACCAGAATTAATCGGTTGGATTATATGTTTAGGGTGCTGTGGTGAGCGACTCTGGATTAATAAAATATATTACAAGGCCAATAATAAAAATAAATATATGCGGAAGCAAAACATGTCTCCAGAATAGTACCCTAAAAAAACGCCTAGTCGAATTGCTGCTTAAATTTTTACTAAAGCTTTTTCCTATTTGCAATGGGATAATATCAGCATTTTTACCTTCAAAAAAATCTTCAATCTGCCACCCCCTTTTGTAGAAAGCATATTGAAAAGTCTTCCAGTAGGCTTCCAGAATCCAAAATACAATGGCGCTAATACTGCCTAGCAAAAGAGCCAAAGGAGCACGATATGAAAAAGCTGCCACCATGGCTGCCAAACTAAAGGAGATACTCCAGGTCTTTATGGTCAATGCTTTACTATCGAAGTCACTAATTTTCGATTGAATATTAAAATACTCATCTTTAAGAAGGCTTCGTTTTTCGGTTTCATCCATCGTCTGTTTTTTTGTGATTAAAGAATTTTAAATATCTGGAAAAGCGAAAATTAAAGGCTGAAGTCCCTGATATTTCGATCCCCTCATCTTCATCGCTTACTACATGTTTTGTTTCACATGGCAGGTCTCGAAAAACCTTATAATTAGCGGGCGTTAATACTGAAGTATCAAAATCGGCATCTACACCATCAGATGTATACATCCAGTTTACAATATAATCCGGGTGATATAAGGTTATCAGTTGATCACATCCCATAGATTGCAACATGTCGGCATTAGATTTATGAAATGTTATAAGATCTGTTTCACTTATCAGGTTCACATTGCGTTTAACAGGAATAGACATAACAACTCTGGTTTGCCCAGCTTGCCAATCGAAATCTTTATCGAAGAGATACCAGGCCCAGGAGGTGACACCATTAGTAGGTCGGTTTGAAGGTTCATCAATATTTCCTGGGAACTGTGCACTTGAAGCTCCCATATTAAAAGCAGCATGATGTGATCTTGTGTACATACGACGTGACAAGGAAGTTCCTCTAAACTTATTATAGATTTCCTGAGAAACATAAACAATAATAGCTACTTCATCTGGTAAGTGTGAACCAACACCTGGGTCAATGACCGCAGGAAGATAGGCACTAAGCCCTAATCTGGCTTGCATCAGTGGGGTTCCTGGCATGAATGTCCCCCCTAATTCGCTAAAAAATTCACCTCGTTTCCTGTGGATTTCCTCTTCGGAATCTTCTAAATTTAAAGATAATCGTTGTGCCGCAAATCCGGCAAATACACGAACGGCATTTGATGGGGTTTGTAATACAATTTTATTTTCCTTCATGATTATTTTGATAAGGTTTTTGCTAGTTGGATGCCCTTATGACGAGCTACTGCAACGATGGTTAAATGTGGATTGGTGGCTCCAATCTCCGGAAAAGAAGCCGCATCGGCACTTATAAGGTTTTCTATTTTATGAAATGCGCCATCTGTATTGGTGACAGAATTTTTAGGGTCCTTCCCCATGTCTAAGCCTCCAGCTTCGTGATAACTACTTCCCGGTGGTCGAAAACGTTCAGGAGAATCAACAGCCAAATCACCAACTACTTCAAGGTTTAATGAACGCTGTATTTGCTTTGCATTTTTAAGCATTTGATCTTTTCTTCGATTATCATCGTCGGTGTAATCGAAATAAACAATAGAGCCTCCAAGTTTTGAGCTGTCTCCAAGCTCTACCCGGTTGTTCGCATTCTTGTCCGTGCCACAAAATGATCTGATCATGATTCGATAAGGCTCCGTATTTTGGGGGTCCCAGTCTTCACCATTATCTAATGTGAACAATGATCTACCCGGTGCATGTAATTCCCACTGCTCTGAAGTTAATGAACTGGAGGGGATATAAACTATAGCTGTATCAGGATTGTTTTGATATAAATGTGTTCCATTGAACCAGCAGTCATAAAATAAATGTTCTTGCAGTCCAAATCCTATTCTACCACTATCATCTGGCAGGTTGGATTTCAATGCTAAAAGTATAGATTCAATACCTCCGCCTGCAAGAACAACAGAACGACCATGGATTTGGAGTTTCTCTCCTTGTCCAGTTTCAGAGACCAAAACTCCTGAAACCTTATTATTATCGTGGATGAGTTCATGAACAAAAGAATTGATACAAATTTGAATTTTATCATCAAAGATATCCTGAGCTAATCCCCTAAAAAACAAACTAAAGCCAGATGCGATACCAGCTCTTAACGATCCTACCTTATCCGTGTCATAATCCACAGCAAAAGGACCGGCTTCAGCCTTTAGATCCGTTCCGCTATTGATTCTGCTTATTATGTTGTTTGCTAAAGCGGTTTGTCCAAGCCCAGTGTTAACTCTAAATTCTGATTCTGCCCAACCATAATGAGGATTCAAATCGATTTCCTCGGGCCAGTTTTGGAGATCGTGAGATCTAAATCGTGGAGAAGCTCCATTCCAGAAAAGACCTCTACCTCCAAGACAGCCATAAAAAGTTCCGAAATTAGAACCATCGGAAAGTTTTTGATTATAGGCTGTTTGATTTCTTACATTACTAGCCAGAGATCTGGCATATCGAAGTTCGGTATTTGAAATATGCGTTAAGAAGGGCGCGGCTCCTGCTTCTAGAATAAGAATATTTAAATCGGGATTTGTATCATTTATAGAGCGTGCCATGGTCATTCCAGCAGAGCCGCCTCCAACAATAATACAATCAAAAGGTTGCTGCTCCGAATGTCTGGATACTTCTTCTAAACTTGAATTTAACTTGGTCATAATATAATAGTGTTAAGATTGATTCCAGCATAATTGCCATCCAGTAACGAGTACTGACTTTAAATCGTCTAATTCCTGGTCAAATGGGCGTTCGGTATTCATTAGGATCTGTGCTTTATCATCAAGCTGTTTAACAAGGTCTTTATTAGAATCTTTAAGTTTAGAGCTTAAAAAACCAGCCTGTAATAACGAATGGACCTTTTGTATGCCTTCTGAAGTTGGCTCAACCTCAGATGCCATTTGCCAATCGCTGGCTAATACATTGCCTACAGGAATTCGAATAGAGGTGCTGCTGGTTGTAAATATTCCGGCCACTTCCATTTTTCCAAGTTCATATGCATTTTGCGGACGAATACCTCCAGACCATAGAATGTTCACACCAATCTTTTTGCTATGGGACACGACTTCTTTTATCTGACTATAGGTAAGCACACCTCGATCTGTCTCATCGTTTTCATCGAGTTTTATCAAGCGACGGGCAGTCTCCTTACCAGGTGTGTCTATTCTTGGGTTTATACGATCAGGGCAGTCAACTAAAACTGTTTTTACTCCTTTTTCATTGACCATGTTTAACCATTTAATCAAAGCATCCTGACATCGGTCAGATAAATAAACATCATCATTAGTAAGCATAGGAGTATCCACATAAAAAGCAGGAACTGCAGTCCAATCATTCATCCATTTCTGTATGATTTCAATCACATGGCGTTGGTCTTCAAATTGAAGTGGTACCAATCCATATTTTGCCGCGTCAAGACCATTGGTTTTCGCGCTAAAAAGACCAGTCCATATAGTTCTGGCAGCCGATTGAACATCTACTGCATAGCGATATCTAAGCAATACGCCATGTTGCTGAGCAAATTTTAAAAGCTTAATAGCATGACCTGAGCCTAACACGTTTAAAATTCCCTGAACGCTTAACCTTTTACGAGCTGCTTCAACTTTATGTCCGTCAATAGCTATGACTCGAATTTTTAATTCTGCTGCTTTGACAATGCATTGTTTAATAAAATCAAAATCGTCTTGTTGCGTTATCTCCTTGTTAAATATTGTCAATATTGAAACGCGATGAATCTCTGGTGTTGACAAATCTCCTTGAGTTCTCAAATCGTCAATCCTGCTCTTGAGACCTTTTAGAGTATCAAATGGCTTTGTATCAGTTGGAGATAATACCAGCCTAATTGAAAGCGGCCGGGGAATACCATTAATCGTGTTATTAAAAGGAGCAAAAACCTCTTTTATTTTTGTAACCAATAGATCCATGTTTTCTCTGGCATCAGAAATAAAAAATTCTGGTAATGGCTGATAAAGTCTAGCGTTAACACGTACACCTACATTCGTTGAATATAGTAAACTGTTAAGAGATCCATTGATAATTTGTTCGTATTCCTCTGGTCCGACAGGAACTTCACCAGCACTTGTCATTCTTTCGGCATCATAAATGAGTCCGCTTTCCTGTTCTTCAAAATGCTGGTTAGCTGTTTTTTTAGCGCCTTTTTTACTGGCCATCATTATTTCTGAAGCGGCACTGCCTTCATCACTAATGCCTAATAGGGGTCCGTATTTTAAATGGTCGTAATTGTTTAAACTCCAATTGCTCATTATATAAAATTATTAAGATTCATCAACAAATATTAACCAATCGGCATTTTCAGTCTTCTCACCGCGATCCATATCAAAGTTTTTCGGAATTTGAGAATTTAATTTGTGTAAATATGGAAGCAAAGGTTTTTTTGGCACGCCAGAACCAGCTTCGCGCTCATCCAATGGGGCATAATATGGCCAATCGATTTTATCCTTAAAATCTGGATGATTCCGGATATAATCCCAACCAAAACCATCAAAAAAGTAATCTTCCCGTTCCAACAATGCCATATACCACAGGCTTGGAATCGCATTAGGGTTGGGTCTTATAGGTACTTCTTTTTTAAAAGCATCAAATAGCTCTTTGGCTTTACCGTCATCAGGAAAGTCTTTCAAGTATGATTCTAGTTCGTCAAAAGCATCATATTTAAGAGGAGGTGATACCAGTAAAACTGGTTTATGTTGTAATCTAGCGGTGGCAATTTCGTGAACGGTACCTACACTGTAAACATTTGTGGGACAGTAGGCTATAATGAAATCTGCCAAATCAGTCATTCTCAGGTCAATATGTAATGTAGGCCAGAATTCTTCTGATAATTCAGCTCTGATTTTAGCTCCATTTTCGTCATTATCGTAAGTCCACCGTTCTCTAGCATCAACTGTAAATTCATCTTCTTTACCGTAATGCTTCATTCCTGATACTTCAGGTTTCTCCCAAGGGTCATAGACCGTGGTTTTCATGATGTTTAAAAAGTCGGTGATTCTGGTACGCCAGCCTTTTTCTTTTTCTTCTTCTCTGCTCGCGACAAAGTCCATGGGACCTGAAAGATAGACTGTAGCACTATCTAAAATATTAGAACGTTCATTTAAGTTCTGATTTCTATTCTTTAAAAATTCCTTTTTATTAGTCATATGGATTGATTTAAAAATTATACTAATCGGCTGGATTCCAATCAAATTTAGATACAACAACGCCATGATCAGAGCCAAAAGTCTTGTTGTCACTATCATCAATATGGTCATTAATTATTCGGGTTTCCTTGAAGGACCAAAGTCTATTTCTCGAATGATCGTAAAATTGCTCCGAAACAAAAATATGGTCTAGGGATTGTCTAAATCCATCATGGATGTATGTATAGTAAACATCTCTTAAGCTTCTTAATTCCTGTAAGGTGGCTACAGAATACAAACCTGCATCCGATCGACTTCCCGATCGGGAATTAGTGATTAAGCGATATCCTGGATCACCAGAAACAATAGCAGCCATGACACTATTTTGTCCTTCATTGAGATCTCCCATAATAATAGTTGGAGTGTCAGTTCCTTTCATCACCTGATTAGCCAAAATACGGAGTCCGGCAGCTTCTGAAACACGGCGTATAGATGACAAAGCTGAGCCTATAGCCGATTGATGAGGTCTGATAGCATCACTGAAATAATCTTCATCATCGATTCTCATAGGAACCTGTGATTTTAGGTGCCCAACAAAGACTTCGATATTCACTTCGTCGCTTACCTTGACCGTAGCATTCAGAACGGCTCTTGAAAATTCACCAATATCAACAGATATTTCATAATCAGGAGCGTTAGCCATACTACTCTTGCTTTTAATAAGTTTTAATTCTTCTGGCACCTTCTTTACCCATTTTATATCTGAAATTTCTAAAGGTTTTTTTACTGCTAATGCCACATTTATGGACCCTGCAGTTAATCGGGTTGCAAAATGATAGTCATTTTCTAAACCTGCTGCTTTAAATGCAGCAGTTAGGGCATCGGGATGCCATAATTCCTGAAAACCGATAATGTCAGAATCAATTTGTTTGAGAATTTCTGAAGTCCATTTGATTTTTCCGTCGAAATCAGCCTGGCTCATCACATTGTTTCTATACAGTCGTTCACCAGCTATCTGAAGATTGTATAAATTAAGCGTGGTAATTTTTAAGTCACTCATAGTTGATTATTAATAATTAATTATATCACTTTAACTTTAAAAGGTTCTTAAATAGCACATCATGTATACCTGCTTTACCTTAAAATAAGATAAGTTCGGATATAAAATCAAGTACAACAACGCAACATTTAAAATGTAACGGTAGTAAAGGTCAATTAAGAATAATGTGGGGAAATTATTCTGATCAAATAATAATTGCTATTAATTCTGGAGAGAAGAAATAAATGTACGATTTTTTTTTAATTTATTAAAATACCAGAATTGGGCTTTATATTTTCTATTAATATACTATCCTTTTTAATATGCCCGTCCTGAATAAAGGCACATAATTTTAAACAATTATGTATAAAAACAACCGAGTAACCAGACCTTGCTAAGCCTCTGATAGTAGTTTCCCTAATTCTTTATATTTGTTCAAAAAGACAAGCTAACCTTTAGCAAGTCTTTAACGGCAAGCAAAAACAAAATAAGAGCATTAATTATATGAAATCAAAAATCAAAACATTCAAGCCAAATGAACTTCTTGAAGAATATATGGATGCTGGCACAAAACGCAACCAAGTATTTAAGGAAGGTTATGAGCGATTTTTTATTGCACGATTGGAAGATTTAAATGAAATAGTTAAGCCACCTATACCGCCTACACGTTCTAGAATGCACAGTATTTTGTTTGTAACCAGTGGTAAATTAAAAATGAAGGTGGGCGCTCATTCTGTTAAAATTCAAGAAAACGAATGTGTTATAATACCCCATAGACAAGTGTTTAGTGCAAGCCTTGATGATTATAAAGACATCACTCAGGGTACGGGCTTTAATTTTGGTTTTATCGATGATTTCATTATCGAACAAATCGCAAATACAGAATTGCTTAATACCTTTGAATTTTTAACCGTTTGGGGAAATCCGGTAATTAGGCCTCATAAAACCATTGCAAAATACATTATTCAATCGTTGAATCGAATTTTTAATGAATATGCACAAAACGGGCTACAAAACCCATTGATACTACAAGCCCATCTTATCGCTACGCTTTGCGATTTAAAAATGGATTATAAGCCCCTTTCGAATAGTAATAATAAAACAGCAGTTGCGCTGACTAATCGATTTAAAGAGCTGCTCCATCAAAATATACGTACAAAGCACCAAGTTTCAGATTATTCTTCTTTACTCCATGTAAGTCCCAATCATTTAAACAAAACGGTTAAATTAATTACACAAAAGTCACCTTCCGTATGGATTGGAGAGACATTAGTTTCTGAATCAAAAGTTTTGCTTTTTCAATCCAGCCAATCAATAAGTGAAATTGCATCAGAGCTTGGTATTGATGACCAATCCTATTTCAGCAGGTTATTTAAAAAACATGAAGGTGTCACACCAATAGCTTATCGAAAAATGATTGATTTATCCTAAAAATAGATTACTCCATCCTAACATTATAATCATCTTTCTAATGACCTTTGTCTCAGTTTCAAAGGTAAAAATTTAATGGTTTTGTTCCCCAAATCAATTGGTTTCCCTTTAGATGTTATATCATTTGTTTACACATTAGATTAGATGCAATCTTTGTATTTAATGTGTTTTAAGATGCATTAATAACTAATCACAATGATTTATATATTCAAAACTTCTGTTAAGACAGAAAAAGATATTAAGAAGCTTAAACCAAAATTGGATCATCTAGCTTCAAATATAAAATGGAATTTTGATTTGGAAGACTGCGATAATATTTTACGAATCGCAAACTGTGAAATTTTGGAAGACAGGGTTGTGAATTTACTTAAAGATTACAACTTCGAATGCAAGGAGTTGGATTAGGAGAGCAAAACAGGGAACTATAAATATACACCCAAAATATAGCAGAAAGATTGCAAAAAATATAATAATGATAATATGGAAAAGGTAATCTGGGTATCGGTAATAGAAAATCTCTAGCAATAAAAACTATTAATATGGCAAAAATGAAGGCAATTCTTTGCACAAATTACGGTTCCCCTGAAGTGCTACAACTTGGCGAAGTAAAAAAACCCGTACCCCAAGACAATGAAGTATTGGCTAAAATTCATGCAACAGCTGTCACGGCAAGTGATTGTTTTATCCGAGAATTAAAAGTTCCTGGTAACCCTAGTTTTCCAAAAAAGCAGCTCATGAAGTTTATGATGCGCTTATTTATTGGTTTTTCGAAACCACGAAACCCGATTATTGGTTTGGTTTTCTCAGGAGTTATTGAATCAGTTGGTAAAAGTATAAAACAATATAAAAAAGGAGATGCTATATATGGGTTTACGGGAGTAAGCCGGGGAACCTATGCCGAATACAAATACACATCTGCCAAAGAAATAGCACGAGGAGAAATCGCTTTAAAACCGAATAATGTAAGCCATGAAGAAGCCGTTGCTATTGTTTATGGTGGCGTTTTAGCAACACATTTTATGAGAGATGCCAACCTCCAAAACGGACAAAAAGTGCTTATCTATGGAGCATCAGGATCAATCGGAACGATTGTAGTACAGCTAGCAAAATACTTCGGTGTTGAGGTTACTGCAGTATGTAGTGCTTCAAATTTTGACTTAATGAAATCGCTTGGAGCAGATAAACTAATAGATTATACCAAAGAGGATGCTACTAATTTGCTAGAGGAATATGATTTCATCCTTGATGCTGTTGGAAAAAACAAAAGCTCAAAACTAAAGACACAATTAAAAAAGACGCTTAGCCATCATGGAAAATATGTATCTGTAGATGATGGCCTTCTAAAAATTCAGCCTGATTATCTCGTTAGATTAAAAGAGTTAACTGAAGCAGGGTGCATTAAAGCCGTTATAGATAAACAATACCCTTTTGAAGCTATTGTTAAAGCTCATAGGTATGTAGATAAAGGACACAAAAAAGGAAATGTTGTAATAAAATTATAATCCAGAAACAAAAAAACAAATAAAACCTACAATTATGAGAAAAATTATGCCCCTATTTTTAACAATCATTCTTATTGTTATTTCTTCTTGCAATTCTTCAGAAGAAATTTCTGGCGAGAAAGAAGAAGCACAAATAGTTGCTGTAGAATTAAAGGCAAGTAGAATTAGTGGTCCGGCTCCACTTGCGGTACAATTTAGTGCCATTGAAACGACACATGTAAATAGCGATATAGATACATTTAGAGAATTGGGATATCACTTTATTTTTGATGATCCAACTAGCGGAACTTGGACACATAGTGGTAAATCTAAAAATTCACAAATTGGAGGGCCAATCTCCGCACATGTATTTGAAACCGCAGGAGTATATACAGTCAAAGTAAGAGCACAGGATAGTGAAGGAAATTTCAGTGATACTTCTATTGTAATTACTGTTACAAACCCTAATACGGTATACAACAATACTAATACTGTAGTTATAAGCACTAATGCTAATGTTCCAAGTTCCCCGGATGGCGCTACTATTTTGAAAAACCAAACCAGTTGGCCAGATTGGGAGTCTGGAAAGCGCTATTTATTAATGCCTGACCAAGATTTTACATCATTCGGTAACATTGATATTTATCAAGTTCAAGACTTACAAATAGGAAAAAATGGCAGTGGTTCAGATCCTATTGTTGCACAGGTTAATGTTGATCGTGGTACAGCTCCAGCTAGAAACTGGTCTGCAAGAGTAGCCATATCCGATTTAAATTCCCAAGGTGGAATTAAAATTCCTAATTCATCAGAAGATATTTATATAATCAGAGGTACCAATACCAGTTTTTATATTGGGTCGACTGTTAAACACTGGGTTAAAAATGGTACTCAGGAACAAGCCAATAATTTAATATGGCCTTCAAATATTTTTATGTATGAAGCAACCAATACTGCACCGATAACAGGATTTAACTCATGGGTCTTATCTAGAGGTTTTAATATGCTTGGAACAGAGTTAGCGAATCCTGCACAGCACAATATTCGACCCGCATATCTGGTTAATGCCTTTATTGGGCATAATTTGTTTTACAATGCTGCACGTGCCAAGCACAATCTTAAATTACATAGCGAAGGTATATTAGAAAATGAAAATGAACGATTGGTAAAAAATAGTATGGACAGTGCTAGTCGATGGGTTGTTATAGCTGACAACACTCTTGGTGATGGAACAAATCAAAACAATGGGTGGGCAATAACAGTAGACCCACAAAATAATTCTAGAAGCGAAGGTGTACAAGATGTTATTGTAGAAAATAATAGATTCCGTTCTGATTTTAATGTTGAAACCGTTTTGGGAGGACGTAGACTCACAGAGCGGGGAAATTCTAGTGTTGGAGAGTACAAAATAATAACAAGCCAAAATGTTAGCGCACTACCGGCATCATGGGATGGACCATATTTTGTAGATACTGAACAAATACTTCCCGAATCACCGGAGTTATAATATAACCAATAATAGATAAGTTCGTATTAGAGGAAAGCTAAATAATCAATAGACATGACATAAGAAGCTAAACAATAACCAAGTGATTCAATATTATTTACTATTATTGAGCTGTTTGCCATTTCGACAGAGCGAAGAATGAACGACGAGAAATCTTATAATTATGAGATTCCTCGTCATAGTTCTTTCGGAATAATAAGAAACATTAAACATCTTGTAATCAATCTTTTATAAATTAAATTATAACGAGCTCAACGGAAAGCAAAAACCTCTCAGTTTCTACAAACTGTGGGGTAACATATTGAATTTGTTTCTGTGACCATGGGGCTTACCTGAGGTGATCCTGTTAAGATCAAGATTCCAAATAAGAAACCAAATACAGAATGTTGAAACACACACTTTTTGGATCTGTTTTACTATGCTCAATTTAAATAGGAATTCATGGGTCAATTCTGCTTTTTAGTTATAAACAAAGGCAAATAAAAGAAAATCCCTATTAAAGATAACAATAAACCACCTATAGACCCTACAGCAAATGAAAACCAAAAAGCTTCGTTTTGTCCATGCCACACAAAAGGAATCAAACCAACAATAGTAGATACTATGGTTAAGACAACAGGGATAATTTTATAGTTAAAGGCTTTAAAATAGAGCTGCTGTGCATTTCTTTTTGGGTAATCCTTTTTTAAATTATTATAATCATTTATAATAAACAAAGCTGAATTGACACTAATACCGCATAGTAATATAAACGAGGCGTAACCACCCTGGTCAAAATTAAAATCAAACAGGTAAAAGGTTAAAAAGACGCCTATAAAGGATAGCGGAATCATACTGATAATAGCAAGGGGTTGCTTTAAAGATTCCAGCAAAATGCTACAAATAAAAAAGATGATAAAAATGACCACGAACAGATAATAATATTGTTTGGAATCTTTTTTGTTCCATCTCCTGTAAGATTGTTCTAGTACCCGATAGCCAATAGGCAATCTGGTTCTTAGTTCTTCAATATTACGCTCCTTTACTTTTCTAGCCAAAGGCTGTGTGCCTAAAAAATCATAAGCAACCGTTAAGCGGTATTGCTGATTCCTTTTTTCAATGGTATTTCCTGTTTTTCTTTTTTCAATAGAGGCTAGCTGGTGTAGTTTATACTGTTTATTATTAATGGGGATGGGCGTATGTTTTAAATCCCATACATTAAATTTCTGATAAGTATCTGATACCAGTTTTACTTCCTGCAATTCATGATCTTTAACAATATCACCTATTCTTCCTGAGTATACCTGATTTTTTAAATAGCCGTATAGTTGATTTTGGGACACATCAGCCATGGCTAATTGTTCTTGATCAAAATCTAAATAGTATTCGTTTAGGGTATTACTTCGCCAACCTCCGCTTGTTATTTCCACTTCTTTTACACGCCCATTAGAATTAGCTTCCAATTGTAGTTTAAGCAGTTCGGCATAGCTATATAAATTATCATAATTAAAGCCTTCTAATTCAATACGGTTACTTTTATAACCTGACCCTAAAGCATTTGAAAAACCTCGCCCCACACCACTCACAGTCCAATTTAAACCTCCCAAATTATTAGATTTAGATTCCAGCATACTCTTTAGGGTATAAGGAAAGGCTCCAAATTCGAAGTCTTCTTTAAAATAAATAGTAATACTAGAACTTTTAGGGCTATTTATTTGTGTTTTATATAAGGCAACTTCATCAAATCGACCTATAAAATTTTCCATTTTTAAGACCACATCATTAAGTTGCTCTATGGTACAACCATCAGGCATTCTACCTGTTACTCGAAGGGTGGTACGCTCGGGTTCATTGTAATATGAGTTTTCAAAAACGTCTTCGGTAAATAATCGTAAAGTCCCTCCTACAACTTTTTCTAAAGTGGGGCGCAATTCGGTATTATACCATTCGGTACCTAAGGTGTTATTGTATAGTTTGCTCCACATGTCTTCTCCTTCCAGTTCTTTGGGAAGTAAGTGTATGGGGAGTCCAAAACCGAGGATAAACAATAATACAAATGCCCATTTAAATTTGGGCTTACGCATCCAATTTATGGTATTACTATAGCCAGTTGTAAATCTATAGATGCGACGCTTTCGCTTTCTGGAAAAACGGGTACGTTTTTTTTCCAGATTCATTTTTTCTAATAGAGCAGGTACATAATATAAAGAGACTAATAGAGAAACACCTATATTAATGGCTATGACCAACGCAAAATCCCATAAGTTTAATCGCTGGTTTTCTTCTAACAGAAATATAACCATCAAAGCCCCAATGGTCGTTAAGGTAGCTGCTAATATGGCTAAAAATGCTTTTTTATTGCCTTTATTTCGTAGGTGATCTATCATTATGATACTGTTATCTATAATGATCCCAAATGAAATGGTTATCCCTGCAAAAGAATATAATTGTAGTTGTACATTAAAGGCATAATAAAAAATAATAGCTATTAGCAGGTTGGTAATGATACTTAAAAATAAAACGGTTAAGTATTTAAAACTTCTGTTGATGATGATAATCAGCACTAAAAGTATAAGGAATGAGAACAGGGTTCGTTTTTGTATTTTTTGTAATTCATCTACTATGAACTCAGTATCATCTTGCGTCATTTTTAAGATGTATTCTACAGGAATATCACTTTCTAATTCATCTACAATACTTCTAATATCTTTTGCTAAATCAATAGTGTTAATACCTTTCTCAGCATAAACAGCCATATTAACGGTATTGAGTCCGTTAACCCGATAATAAGCATTCACCTTGCCCTCTTTGTATTTTACAGATGCCAGATCTTTTAGGTAAATAATTCTGTTTTGTATTTTTTTTATTGGAATATGATTCCAGTCAATCGCTTCTCCATGCTTATGTGTTAACACCAATGGAATCTCCTGATCGGCTTCATGGGTTTTGGTCGGCATCAATACATTACCCAGTTCTTGTTTTTGTAAATAGGTATTTACAGCATTTTGAATATCTCCTACTGAAATATGGAGCTGCAATAACTGCTTAGTATCATATTCTATCACCCATTCATAGGGCTTGGCACCATATACATCTACTTTATTAACACCGTTTATAGTTGTTAATTTTGGAAGAATATGATTTTCGGCAAACTTCTTTATATAATGAGGGCTTTCATTAGCATTTATACTGTAAGATATAATAGGAGAACTATTTTCATTGGTACTGCTTTTTGATAATGAAGGGTAGCCAACACCTTCAGGAAGCTCTGAATAGCTTTGACGGATGAGATTGGCAATTTCAAAACGAATGGCATCTATATCTACCTGCTTTTTAAAGTCCATGCTAATAGACCCACTACCTTTTCTTGAGGTGGAACTTATTTCTTTAATACCTTTTACCGTATTAAACACACCTTCCAATTTAGAGGTTACTTCCTGCTCCATCACTTTAGCTGAGGCATCAGACCAGCTAAAACTAACTCTTAGTTTCTTATTAGTTCGTGTGGGTGTTAGCTGAACACTTAATAAGGGAATTAAACTTGCACCTATGATGGATAGGCAGATAAAGATAGTTAGTATTGTAAAAGATGGTAGTTTATATTTCATAATTAATACTAAATTAGTATAAGAAATATGATTGTTTTTATATTTATATGTTTAATGTTACTCATAAAGAACGGAGTTAATCGGTTTTTAATGTAACAACCATTAAAATGGGATTATCTGTTTCTTTTGTATTTGCTACAATTTTTTCTAACCTCATCCTATCATTAGGACTTAATACCTGATCCTTATTTATTTTATGTTCTTCTAAATATTTTTTTAATTGTGACACCATAACTGGCGAAGCAACTTTATTGTGCGAGACTTTCCAAAATGGCCAAAAAGGAATACCACCATCAATGTCATTTACAAAGCTATGTATCCATCTTTTTTCCATACTATTCTGAACCCAAAGTGTATTATTTTTTTCCTTATCGTATATCATATAAGAATGTGGAGGATTCTTACCTCCCCATATCATTTTAAAAAATATATATTTAGGAGTTTCTATATAACCATGTATGTCATTATATTTAAAAAATGTATTATTAATAGATGCATAATCTTTTATGGGTCGTATATTATTTCCCACACTAATATTATATTTAGGCGAAATATGAAAGTCATCTGATAACTCCCATATTGTTTTTTCACTTTCACCAACAGCATCTTCTAAAAAATAGAATTTATTATTTAGCCTATTTTGACTTTCAATATCAAAACGAAGAAAAATATTTATTTTTTTTTCTAAAGCTTTTTCATCAGATCTGGAAAGTAATCTTTTTTTAACATCTCCTTCTTTAGTAACAATACTTATAATATTATAATCTGAATCCTTTCTTCTGTATTGAGCATTAAAAAAAATCAAATGATCATTAAAAACAATAAATGAACTTGGGTTAAAATCAATTGCTATTTCTGAAATAAATTGACCATCAAATTCATGAAAAAACACTTTATTTTTAGATTGGTCATAAATTGCTATAAGCTTTTTTTTAGGTAATATTTTGAATTGAAAGTTTTTTGAATGCTCTCCTGGTCCATTTCCAATGTCACCAATAGTATTTAAGAACTTCCCTTTACTATCAAATACCAATAGTTCTCCTTTATCTTTAAGTAAGATAGTTTTTTCAAAAAAGGTAACATCACTATTGTATATAGCTCCTAGCAAGACATTATTATTAGTTTCTAATGGAATATATTCTATTTTGGTAGCGATACTACTTAAATTTAACTGAATAGGCTCTTTAAACGAATTTGGAGATATATCAATATGTATAACCCCTTGTTGTTGTTCACTTTTTTCACAAGCTAAAAAAAGAATCCCGATAAAAAGAAACCATCCTATTTTTCTCATTTTGGTATATTTATAAAATCAATTATTAGGCAAATCATTCCAATCAGTATTCTCCTTTAATTCACAAATTTAAATAACCGATTCCATTGAAATTCGTCTTGATAATTAGAAAATAAAACACATTGTACCTTACCTATAATACGTTCCTCCGGGACTACCCCCCAAAGCCTCGAATCTAAAGAACCTTTTCTATGATCGCCCATCATAAAATAATAATCTTGTTTAAAAGTATAAGATATTACTTCTTTACCTTTTATACTATAAGTTCCTTCTGTGTTTTTTATCGTAACACCTTCATGTTCATTAATAACCTTATGGTATAGGGCATAATTTTCTGGTGTTAATATAATCTTCATACCCTTTTGGGGAATGATATAAGGTCCGTAATCGTCAAAATTCCATTGGTTATATTTAGATTCTGGATATGCTGTACTTGTATCAGTAAGAGAATCTGTTACTTTAACTAGGCTTTCAACCATGTTTAATTCTTCCAGTCGTTTTTTATCTTGAAACGACAGTGTTGCCCTGAAATTATTAGTTCTCGTCCTGGTAAAGGAAATATCTAAATCTATAGAATCTAGTTTGCTATAAAATGTTTTTCTATCATTGACTTTAAACTCGTAGTTATTAAGAATTAATTTGGAAGGATTAAAAGCCATATTGTTTACGTAAACATCACCTTTTTTAATAGTTAAGGTATCTCCGGCTTTACCAATACAGCGCTTTACAATGACCATATCTACATCAAACATGGTAAAAACGATAACGTCTCCTTTTTTTATCGTTGTGGTACCAGACAACCGCTTATAATCCCACCAAGGGGTGCCCATAGTGGCTCTTGCCTTATCATTAAAATAAAAAGCGATGTTTACCCAGGGAATATCAAACGGTGAACGTGGTAATTTGGGACCGTATTTTAATTTGTTTACCATAATAACATCATTGGTATATAAGGTGTTATTCATTGAAGAACTTGGTATTTTATAAATATCAAAAGCAAAAAGTTTAATACTAATGGCTATAAAAAATATAAAGAGGAATACAAAAAGCCCATAAGCCGTTCTATAAATAAACGAATTCTTAATACGCTTCAAAAGAACCTTAAACCCATAATAAGTAGCAACAAGAAAAATATATAAAAAACTTAGCCAAATGAGACCTAAAAATAGGGTGACTAAAATTATAATGAAATGAAATTTTACAGCTTTGTTAAAATTGTTCATACCACATTAATGGGTTTTTACTTGGCTCTTTAATAAAGCTTTGAATAAAATAAAATTATCGTTTTCTTTTTTATTGAATAGGTTTTGTTGCTCTTTTGCCAACGAAGCTGGATCTATTATACTTACCATAAGATTATCTTGAACATAATTTGGAAAGTAAAGTGGAGCTCCATTTATTAAATCATTATTAATTCCAACACCTAAAGGATTATCTTTTAATTCTGACAATTCATAATTTTTGTAAAAAACATACTCTTTTAAATATTTATTGTAAACACTAACTAGACTTGCAACAAAAAATCGGACAATTAGTTGCGAGATTTAAGCGGCTACATTTCAGAGGATAAAATCCCTATACAAACATTACAAAGGTTGTACCGACACTCTTCAATAACAACTACTATTCAATACCAATCAAATTTTATTCATAAGGATTTTGATGAAGCACTGAATAAGGTAACAGATTTTTAATAAAACACATATAATACTATTTTTTATCAGAGGATGACTTATTAATTTCCTTTATGTATAAATCTCCAATGTCTTTAGATATGATAGGATTACCAACTGCGAGGATATAATTATCTTTATCTGTTAATACAGTCTCAAAATGTTTATGCTCTTTCATGAAAGAATTTAGTTTTATAAATTCATTTTTTTTGTCAAAAAAAAGTGGGTATTGAAACTTTTTAATCTTACCTGATTCGCCTAAATACTTAATAAGCTCAAAATTATCCTCTGAATGACACATAAGAATTATTGAAGTATCATATTCATTAAGCTTGTAACTTAAATCACTCCACTTATTTATAAAATCAATACACGTACCACAGGATCCATCAATTCTTGAGTATATTTTGAATTTTGAATTTAATGTACTTATACTATCAGATTTGTAATTATTTAAATAATCGTAAGTTGATAAATCGATAGGCAATTTCAGTCGAGTTCCTAAAGCAGTGTTTATTATAGATTCGTGTTTAGATATATTCTTTTTTTTTTGCTTACTTTGACATGATATTAGACAAAGACTCAATAGAATATAACTCGATATATAAATCATTTTTTTCATTTAATTCGATTTTTTATTATGCTAATATTTTGTCGTATGATTTAATAAACTAAAGTAGTAGCATGTTATATTTATTTATTTTTGTTAGTTCTTAAATCAAGATTAGCCTTGATTAAATATCCTGTTTCTGCATCGAATGAATAAAGTGTTTTATCATCTTTTGAAACAGCTATCGAGGTTATATATCGATCTAATACTAGTTTCTTTATTGGATTACCTTCCCAATCAAATACGTGTATAACATTTTCATTATTCCATTTAAACCGCTCTTCTTCAGATCTATTTCCTCTACGGTGACCAGAATATGGTAAGTAGATATACTTGTCAGTAACTACCGGGGCTCCATAGGTTCTTCTTGTATCTTTCTCTACCATATAGACGTTTCCGCTTTTAAGTTTTGTTGGTTTAAAGTCTAAAACAATTCGATCTGGACCTTGTATAGCAATGCTAGTATCTGATTTTAAGTCATAAATCTCTACAACATCTTCATACCTATAAGGTAAAACGACCTTATTCCCTGATGGTTTTGAAAGAATAAATGATTGATACCCGTCTTTAACCGCATCAATAGGAGCTTCATCAAGTAAAGTAAATTTACCATATTCTTTTATTGTTTTTTGTGAAGCCAAGTCTATCAACTGAATTTTCGACAGAGAAAATTTATCCCCTACTGATAAATAATGAAGACTATCTGCTATATCTATTTTATAATGATAATTCTGTATTGAAAAATTGTTAAAAGAAAGAATACTATCGTTTAGAGCTTTATCTACCTCTATAGACATTATTTTTTTACGAGTAATATCATGCATCCATAACTTACCATCTTTAACTCTGGAAGTAAAAGGACCTATCACTTCATTTGGCCCTCTGCCATAAGCTAAATAACCTTTAGAAAGCTTATTGTCATTAAGAGAGTAATTATAAAAAGTATACCCTTTTCGATTACGAGTAAAGTTAAATATAATCAATGTAGAATCAATTATATGCATTTGTTTGGGCAATAGTCCCTTTAATTCATGCATATTTTTAAAAACAATGCTATCATTTTCTTGTAAAAATTTGGTAAAGTGTTTAATATCGTTATGTATAACAACTCTAGCGCTTTTTCCTTTACACCCTATTAAAATTATTATAAAAATAGCATTATAAATAAAATTAATTGACCTTACTTTTCTCATTTTGTGTTTTTATTAAAAGATTATAATTTTTGACATACTCAAAGAACAATAGGTATTTTTGCCAATCTTATAGAAGTAATCCTAGTTTTTGATATATCATCTAAATAAAAATATTTAATTTATAAAGAAAGGCTCTATTACTAAAGCCTTTCTTTATGATTAATTCATTAAAGATAAGATGCTTGTTATTTATGACACAACCATCCTGTACATGTATCCCAGAAAGTCGAATTATCGCAACCAGGAAAATTTCCATTAGAAGAACACGTATCTTCTGGATTCGCATTATCGCAATCTGGTACATCAATTTCAGAACAATTTACTTCAGCATTAGCAGTATTCATAGCTAACAAAGCAGATAAATTCGGGGTCTCCTTATTTAAAATATTTGTACTAAAAAACATCGTTATAGCAATGGCCACAACTCCAAAAACTCCTATTATTTTTTTCATTTTATTAAATTTAAAATTATTAATTCAGGCTTAAACCTTCCTAATTATTTAATTTTGCAAAGTCTGTTGAGGTGTACTACTTTAGCTAAATACAACAGCGAACAATTAATATTCGCCATATAGATAATTTATCCTCTGGGTCTGTTTGTTTTACATAGGCACTCGTTTTAAATTAATATTATGTACATTTTAATTTTTAACCCAGAGGTTTTTTTAGTATTTTTATTTCGATTCATATTCCTACAAATTTAATACGTCATACCGACAAATTTTGACGGTATAATAAATTTCACGAAAGTATTTATTCCTTTTTTAAAAAATATCGTTTTTTTGACCTACAATAACAAATTTTAGTACCCTCATTACGTAACTCATTTAACATTCTTTCAACTGTCCTTAAACTGCAACCATATTCTATAGCGACTTTTTCTAAAGAAGTCAGCCAACCCCTTTCTATTAAAAACAACAAATGTTTTTCTTTTTCTTTTCTTTCTGAGTAGGTCATAATATTGGGCTTATACTTTTTTGTAAATTTTTTTCTTCGCAGGAATGACAACTATTTTTAATTTTCAAGAACCGTATCAAAATCCTGTTTTAGGGGTATATCATTAATAAAATCATAAAGTGTTAACTGCTGTACCTGATAGTACAGTTTCCAATAATTTAATAAGCTTTGTATATAACTTTCTGTTGCTGATTGCCATGCTTTTCGTGCACTGGTTAAATTCAATAAATCCACTCGTGCCGATAGAAAACGCTTTTCGGTAATTTTATAAGATTGTCTGGCTATTTCACTCGTTTTTAAAGCACCTGACACCAATTCTTTTTGGATATTAAATTCCATCACTTTTTGAGTAATATCTTGGTTAAAGGTATCTTCTTCTTGTTGAAACTCTATATCGACGACCTCCTTATTCATACGTGCTGTCTTTATTTTTCCCCGACGTTCTCCCCAGTCTAAAATGGGAATGCTAAAGTTAACAGATACCATTTGCTGATCTAATAAATTACCATAGGCATCTCTAAATGTATTGGCTCGTTGGTTTAATCCATAGCTTGCATTTAATGATAAATCAAACCGATTATCCTTAATGGCTTTATCTAAATCTCTAGAGGCTTCTACTTTCTTTAGTTTTAAATTGATGATATCTGGATTATTTGTATGAGCCAAATTGGTTGCCTGATCAATATCTATTTGCATATCTGAAATAAGTTCTGGTAATTCAGGAGCTACATTGTCTGGGAGCCCATCTCTTAAAAACAGTTTTAAAGCTGCTTTTGCTTTTTCTAAGGCTTGTCCATTCTGTGTTAAACTGGTTGTAGCATTATAAACGTCGAGCTCTAAATTAAGCAGGTCATTCTTTTCTATAGCTCCTAAATCATACCGTCGCTTTCCTATTTTAAATAGCCTTTCGGCGGATACTTTATTTTCTTTAGCAATGTCAACTTTTTTTTTGGCTAAGGCCCAATTAAAAAATAAATCGACTGTTTTTAAATTAATAGTCTGTAATTCATAAATAAAATCCTGCTTGGCTTTTTGATATTGCAATGGGGCGGTTTTATGTTCCCATTTAAAACGGTTAAAAGCCATTAGCGGTTGTATAAGCCCTATTCGTATTGGGGTGGCATTATAGCTTTCTGTATCGAAATCTCCAGAGTTCTTTAGCCTGTTAAAACTGGAATTTATAAAAACACTGGTTCCCGTAGTCCTAATGTTTTGGTTTATGGATACATTAGCGAAAGAGTTTAAATTTTGTTGTTGTCTGAACACATCGATATTTTGTTGGGAGTCATAACGTTCTACCAAGGCCCTGTTAAAAGTAAAGGGGCGGGCTTCAAAATCAATTTTTGGTAGCAAACTGGATTTAAACGATCTATATTGCCAATAGTTAACACCGTATTTACGTTTGGCTTTAAAGGCGTCTAACGAATTTTTGTTGGCTAGGTTTAATATATCGTTAAGGGATACTTTCTTTTCAGGTGACTGTAGGGAAGATGAATTTTGTGACTTCATGTTATGACACCAAAGACAACAGGCTATTAAAACAATAGGTATTAATTTATTTTTTAGCATGGATTTTAATTTTTGCGAGATAATAATAACATAACGGAATAAAGTACAGGCTTACCAAAGTTCCTAAGAGCATCCCTCCTATTAGGGCGATGGCTAACGGGGCTTGCAATTCTGCACCCAAACCGCTTGAAAACAATAGAGGTACCAGTGCCAATATCGTGGTTAAACTGGTCATCAGAATAGGTTTCAATCTACGTTGTCCAGCTATTAATAGGGCTTTTATTAAGGAATAGCCTTGGCGTTGTAACTGGATGATGGTATCTATTTTTAAAATAGAATCATTAATGATGATACCACTCATCACCACAATACCAATCATAGACATCAGATTAATACTCATCCCGAATAGTTTTAGAAACAAGAAAGCGCCTGCTAAATCTAAAGGCACTTCTAATAATATAATTAATGGTAGCGTAAAGGATTCAAATTGAGAGGCTAAAATAAAATAGAGTAGTACCAGAGATATTAATAAAACTATTTTTAATTCGCCCATTAATGCCTTATTACTAAAAAAGCTTCCAGAAAAGCTTACGTCATACCAATTGTTTTTGCTAACAACTTCTTTAATGCTACGCATCTTTGTATCAACTTGGTCGGATTCTATATCTAACTCTAAGGGATAGTACTCGCCTTCTGTACCACCTCTAATGGTTTTTAAATCCTTTGCTGATGTAATTTTTACAAAGTCTTTAATATGAAATACGGCACTGTCTTGGGACATTACAGGGGTCTCCTGCAAAATGGTATTGATTTGTTTTGTTTCACCTCCTAAAATTACAGGAACAAAATTCTGGTTATCGACTACCGAGAGTATTTCACGTTCATTAAAAGCGCTTTTTAAAGTACTAAATATGGTATTGGCACTTACACCATAAGTCATCAGTTTTTCCTGATCAGCTACCAGCTCCATATAATCTTGCCAGACGATAGGTTTTAGTTTTAAGCCTCCTAAATGTTGCTGCATTTGGTACCATATAGTTTTAAGGGCTTCATTTTGACTACTGCCTAAATTTTCGGTATTCCGCAAACGTGCTGTTAATGGGGCTTCGTCTTCAGAAAATATCAGGTTGAATATATTATCAACATCTTTATAGGCATATAATGCGGTCGGGTATTCCTTCTGAATGGCAATTTGTAAATTTTTCTTTATCGCTTCTAAATCTTTTGGTGTTTTACATTGTAAATAGAGCGTGGTTTCTGAAGCTCTGGCCTCCGTGCTTTTGTCTAAAATAAATTGTTGGTTTCCTACTAAAGCAGTTTGATTGATTAGGGTTTCTTTTATAGGGTTTAAGAGGCCTAGGATTCGTTTTTTGTTTTCTTCTACATGAATTTGCTGGTTCCAATCTATTTTTAAAAGGACTTCTGTTTTTGTAAAATGAGGCATTTGGGTTTTAGGTAATGCTGTAAATAATACTAGGGCTACTACCAATAATACCAGAGATAAACTCCAAGAGAGTTTTTGTTTTCTCATCACCCAACGAAAACCTTTTTCATATAGGGCTGCATAATCCAAAGTATTTGTTTTGGTAAGAAACCGAGTGATACGCCCTATTTTTTTTGAATCTTTATAATGAAATAGTCGATATAAAACTGGTAATAAGGTAATGGACACTAAAAATGATGCAAATAAGCCGATGCTTACCGCCATGGCTTGATCATAAAATAAAGCGCCGCTTACACCGCTTAAAAACACTAAGGGTAAAAATACGGCACAAGTAGTTAGTGCAGAACTTAATAAAGGTTTTATAACTTCATTGGTACCCTTTATACAGGCTTGGGTAAGCTTATACCCTTGGTCTCTAAATTGTGTGATATTATCGATAACGATAATGGAATTGTCTATCATAAGTCCAATACCTAAAACTAGCCCTGATAATGAAATGATATTGATTGAGATTTCAAATAGCTGAAAAAATAACAGGCAAATAATAATAGATGTTGGAATGGTAATACCTATTAATAAGGGAGATTTTACATTTTTCAAGAACAAAAACATAATCCCAAAAGCTAAGAGCATCCCCCATAACAAACTTTGAAATAGATTGTTTATGGCATAGTCTAATAGCTTGGTTTGGTCTCTGGTAATACTAAAATCAATATTAGGGTAGTCGGTCTTAAAGTGCTCTAAAAGTTTATTTAAAGACTCTTTTAAATCTCCCATACGGGCATCACTTTGTTTAATAATGGCCATGGTCACGGCTTCTTTGCCATCAGAGAGCACCAAACCGGTTCGTTTTTGCGGATGTTCCAATACCTCAGCCAATTCTTTTAATTGATAGACCCGGTTGTTTTTATGAATATAGATGTCTTTTATTTCCTGGATGTTATTCAGGTTGTTTCCTAAACGGACATCGTATTGATACTGACTGTCTTTAATGAGCAGGCTTCCTATTTCTAGATCGTATTTTTTAATAGCGCTTTCTAATGCATCTAAACTAAGACCTAAAGCAGTGATCTTTTTATAGTCTGGTATAATTAAAATTTCCGGAGCTACTAGTCCACTAACATCGACCATAGCCACTTCACTGACTTGTTCAATACGTTTACGAATGACTTGATCTGTAAATCGATTGAAATTTACAAAGTCTTGAGATACGGGATATAGCTCTTTATCTAATGTTGATGATGGGTTGTCTTTTTTTAAGGTCATACTTAAATAAAACACCGGAATGTCTGTAGCACTGGCTTTAATAACCTTGGGACGTTTCATGGTTTTGGGGAAACTCCCCATAGCACGGTCTATCTTTTCGTTGACTTCTATAAAGGAATAGTCTATTTTTGTCTCATGGTTAAAACGTAATCGTATAACGCCTGTTTCGTTAGTGGTTTCACTTTTAATGTCTTTTAAATGACTGAGTTGCATTAGTTTTCTACGGAGAGACTTTACTACAACGTCCTCTAATTGTCTTGCTGACATATCTTCTGCCGATACTTGTACGGTGATCTCCGGGATATCAATATCGGGCATCAACGATACGGGTATAAATCCGAAAGCATACATCCCTAAAATAAGAACACCTAAGGCAGTCATTAAAACAGCTATGGGTTTACGTATTAAAAATTTTACCATCTATTATAGGATATTTGACATATTAATTAAAAGACATACTGTTCTATTCTGACCAAACCTGCTTACCATTTTGCATAAAAAAGACATGTTCTTTTTTTCCTTTTGTTACATTTTTTAACCATAAAAGCACATTTTTAGGAACATTGAATGTGACATGATCTGTATCTGCTAATTGTTTTCCTAGTGTTTTCCATTGTGCATCCCAATACAGTAATTCATATTCATCTCCGGGTTCCACGGTATTGAACGAATTGGTAAATAAATATTTTACTTTTTTTATAGTGGTCGGTTTTTTCAAATCGAAACCAATCCAGCAAATCGTATCACTTTTAAAATTAGTTCGTATATCATTATCAAAAGCCATTTCTACAGATTTTAATAACTCTTTGGAGGAGGCCAATGGTTTACCTTTTAAGTTTTCATTGTTTTCCCCTAAAAAACTCACTTCTGCAATATTTACGTCATAACTTAAACTATACTTCCAAGCTGTCTTTACAGGTACAGACCTATATCTTACATATCTAAATTTCTGATTGGTTTTCGATGTCCTTTCTTCAAAATGATCTCCCATGGAATCTATGGTATAAATTTCTTTAGCATTTATAAAATTTTTATCATTTGATCCTTCAAAAACATCTTTTCTCATAATATCTGCATAATAATTTTCCCAATAGTTTGGTCTGGCTTTTCGATATATTTTCACCTTTTCTTTCTCGTTATTATCCATTGCTAAATTCGTAATGGTACTATTCTTGTTTAAGTAAATAGGGTTTCCTGCTGGATAGTATTGTCTATCTATATAATACATCGGTATATAAATACACCCGAGTCCCATTTGATTAAAAGTTACTTTGTTATTTTTTATTTCACTCCAATGTGCAGCTTCCCATTGTATGGATTTATCACTAAAAAAGCATAAAAACGCATAGTTTATTTTTTTGGGCGGGTCTATAGAAAGCTCTAATACAACATCCATGGCATCAGATTGTCCTTTAGTTACATCCCTTTTATTTCTATTATAAAACAATGGAGGAATATCTGATCCTTTTATTGCTTTGAATGGAAAGGGTTGTATTTTAAAAGTAGATTCAAATACTTTTGTATAATTTTCATAACGTAAATCATCAATATAATCTCCTATTACCGGGGGTGTTTGAGACTCCCATCCCCAGAATTTTCCATTTCTATCAGGAACAACAGCCCAAGACGTACCATTTTGTCCAGAAGCTTCAGCTACCGGAACTCCTATAGAACGTAATGCAGCTACTTTTAAACTGGAATGGTGTCTACAAGCAAAAGTCCTCCCCTTTTCCATATCTAAAATGTCCATATTAGCATATTCTTCAAAGGCACCGCTCCAAGCATACCTTAAGCTATCTTTTAAAATTTTGCTTAAAGCAATAAAATCATTATTCTTGGTTGAGTCTAGTACCCAACTAAACTTTTCGTGAAGTTTTTTCCTCCATAACCCTGGAATATCATAATCAGTACGGTAGGGTAAAATATACTCGCAAAAATAATCAAAGCTATATTCTTTAGACCATGGAGCTTTATCCCAAGCCATAAACGCATAGTCTATATTTTCTATAAGCATTTCTGAAGTCATAATATCAATATCCTTAACAGCAGAAGCTCTGTTTGACCCGTACTGTGTCTTTAAAAATTCCCAGTGAAGCGTTATCGAATCAAATCGTTCATCAAAAGTGTTCTCTTTTCTTGCTTTATTTACAAAAGAGACGAGGTTCTTCTGTGCGTTGTTATAATAGTAGAAATATTTATTAGCCATATTTCCAATTAAAAAATAAGCCGCCTTTAATTTTAAACTATCTTTTGGAGATTGGTAATGGTCTATTACTTTTTGAAGTTCAACCTTGTTGGTCCCAGCTAATTCTAAAGTTTGCTTTACATTTTTTGGTATGTTATTACAAGAACACATAATTAAAAGTAAAGCCCCTCCAGTAATATAAAAATATAAAAACTTCAACATTTACTCTTTTAGATTTTTAATAGTTACCTCACTATCGTGTGCTAAATTTAAATTATCGGAAACGACAATAGTGTCTCCTGATTTTAAGGTCGCACTACTTTTATCGGGATGCGGTATTACTGCATATTGATGACTGTTTTCGTTAGTGGTTTGCACATAGGTCCAATACACTTTATCCGACTTTAGAGTAAATAACACTTCTTGATTATCTCGTAATACAACAGAGGCTTTAGGTACTACAAATTGATTGGGAATATCTTTTTGAATAAATACTTTTACATTCATACCCTCTAATAATTGGCCATCATTTTTCACTTTGGCTTTTACCAGAATGGTGCCGTCTTTTTCTACTTGAGGATTTATACTTACTATATGACCTTGGTAGGTTTTATTTAAAGCAAAAGGAGTTACCTCAATGCTTCCATTTACTGATATTTCTGAAACCTCAGATTCTATTAAGTAAAATTCTACTTCAAAAACAGCATCGTTTATTATAGTCATTACCTCTGTACCGGCACTAACTTGCTCGTGCTGTTTACTTTTAATGGTGGCTATTTTACCATTAAACGGTGCTATTAGCTTAGTGGCTTTTAGATTAAAGTCTGCATTTTCTAAGTCATGAAGGGCGTCTTTATAACCAGAACGTATGGCAACCATCTCATATTCTTCGCTTGGTATACTATCTTTATTAAAAGTTTCATAGCCACGACCTACTAATTTATCATGAAACTCCAACTCAGCTTTTTTTAAGTTGATTTTAGCTTTGGTAAGGGCTTGCTGATAGGTAAAAGTTTTTAAAATAGCCAAGGTTTGTCTTTTTTTTACATAGTCCCCATTTTTCACCAATAATTGCTCTAGATTTTCACTGACATCAAACTTTAAATGGTTTTTTTGAAGTGCTACCAGTTTACCATTACTAATAATTTCTTTTTTAAAAGTTTCTTGTTTTAAAACTATGACATCAACCTCATTTTTTTCAGGTAAATATTGCCTTTTTTCTATAAGGTCTTCCTGAGCTTTCGCTTCTTCTTTTTTACATGAAGATATCATAATAGCTAAAAGAATGAATAATCCTTTTACATAGATAAATAACTTTGCTTTTTTAAACATATTCTTACTTAATAACTTCTAATTAATACTACTATTCAAATCCTTTGGGTAAGGTACTTCTCCTTTTATAATTATTTTTTTTGGAGAATCTTTGCCATTATAAAATACGGTGATGGTTTTATTAAAGCGTCCCGGGTATTTGGCATCGTAAATTACTTTTATACTTCCACTTTTACCAGATTTTAAAATATCTTTAGGATATTCTGGAACGGTACAACCACAACTGGTTTTTACATCTGTAATGACTAAAGGGTTTTCTCCTGTATTTGAAAATTCGAATATAGCTGTCGCATTTTTTTTGGCTGGGATTTCTCCGAAATCAAAAAGTTTATTTTTAAACGAAATAGATGATAATTTGTTATTAATTAAAACCTCTTCTTTTTGTGTTTTTGAATTACATGAAAAACTTAGCACAATAAAAATGACTAAATACATATTCTTTTTATTCATCATATTTTTTTCAAAATTTATTTCTTTATTAAAAAAATCTTTCTCCTAATACAAAATCGGAGAATCGAAATTAGAATTTACTTGTTATTTTCTATTACTCTTTTCATTTCTGCCTGTATCTCTTTAATAGCTGTTGAGGGAACTTTAATCTCCTTATTTAATATATTTTTCGCTATAGCTACCGCTTTTTCATTCTCTCCACTTTCTTCAAACAGTTTAGCTTGTAAATACAACGGGTAAAATCGAATAGGAATCATATTAGCAGCATCCTGATATGCCATTTCTGCTTCGTTATATTGTTTTACCCCTTTATAAGCATCTCCTAAAGCAGTTTCTATAATGGTTGTATTTAAATATTGTTTGGCTATTTCTAAAACTTGCGCTGCCTCTTTATTTTGTTTATTCATTGCTAACCCCTTACCATAGTTCATTAAAAAATCACCATCCTTTTTTAATATTGGATAAGCTTTAGCATATTCATCAACCGCCCCTTGGTAATCTCCATATTGATATATAGTAAGTCCATTTTTCCAGGTTTTAAAAGCTGAATCCAATGTTTCTATATAAGTAACCCCCTTTAATATACCTAGTATGCCAAACACGAGGGCTATAGTTTTCAGTCCCAATAATTTATAGGGTGTACTGTTTTTGTTCCTATTGAAAACAGTATACTTCTGTATATCCAAACTTGCCATAAGTGATAGACCTATTATGATGACAAACTTTATAGGCAGTATTTGCATGGGGTACGAAAACAAAGCAAAAACACTTATCGATAAAAGCGTTCCTCTTATTATTAATAAAAGGTTCCTGTTTTTATCAGCTACTTGTATTTTTAACAGCGTATACATTAGTATTACCAATATTAAAAAGCCAATTAATCCATTTTCGGTAACAAATTGCAACCATTCATTAAAGGCATAATAGGTATTGTCGGCTACCAAAGCTTCAGAAGTTTCACCATGTTTTACAAAATAACCGGCTTGGTAGTTCATGTAATGTGCCTTGAACTTATCAAAACCAACTCCAGTAAGAGGAAAATCTTTTATAATTTCTGTGGACACCTTCCAGATAAATAAACGTCCATCTGAAGATCCTTTTTTAAAATGGTAAACTCCCAATAGCCCTGTAAAAAAAACACTTAGAACAAGAATTGTTAAAGCTATCTTTTTAATGTGATTTAACTTTTTTATACCATGTTTTATAAAATGGTATCGAAACTCGGTTAGAACAAGACTACTTATTAGCACCGCTAACCAGGCTCCTCTGGAGTGGGTAGCTGGAATAACCAATATAACGCTAATAATTCCCAAAAGCGGGATATACTCAAAAACAGAACTTAATATTGCCTTTGTTATTTTTGAAGCACCTTTAATTTGAGGCCCCACCTGCTCTATAATTTTCTCTTTAAATAAATACATTCCCAAGGTAATAGGCCAAACTGCTGCTAAGAAACCAGCATAAGGCCCTGGGTTGAAAAAACTCCCTGTTAATTTAAATCCGGAATGGTTAGAACCATAATAACCAAATAATTGTAGATTGCCATAAATAGCTTGAATGATTCCAGAAATAACAATAGCCAATAAAATCCCAATATAGTTTTTGTATGATATGATTCTTAATACAACATATACTACGCTTAAACCTAATAACTCTAAATAACGGATAGAAAAGCCATAATCAGATTGAATGACATAACGATTTAAACTCATATACCCGATAATAAATAGAAGAATGATATCTAACTTAGAGATTTGTATGGTTCTTAGTTTAGAAAAAACAAATAGTGCAACCCCTCCTCCTATAATCACTAAACAAGCTAAAGCAAAAACTATAAACTTACTGGTTATAGTAGATTGTACATAATCTGTTATATTAATTTGAGGCAACCCAATACACAGTACTATTATAAATAAAAGAATAAAAAAGGTAGCAACTTTTTTTACTCTAGAAGACAGCTTATTAAAGTTATTTTGTGTTTTTATCATTTATTTAAATTCCTTTTACTCTTTTCATAACAAGGTTTTATCTTACATAGTTCATTTTGTGCTCGAACACATTTTTTATTATAAACATAATAATATCATTTATAATTTGCATAAAAATTTCAAATACTCAACTAGGAATTATATAAGTAGGTTTTATATAAGTAGGTTTTATATAGATTTTGAGTTTTAATAGCTTATTGCTAATGTACGAAAACTTCTCAAAAATAAAATGTGGTTTTACCACAAGTACAGTATGTAAAAACCATAAATAATTTATAATACAAACCTTCTAAATAATTCATTTATTTAATAATGTTTTTCTAAAAACAAACATAAAATTAATTACCACCATACTTGTTCTCCATTTTTATAAGTAAAAATCCTTTCTTCTTTTCCTTCTGTATGATTTTTCAACCAAAACAAAGCGCCCTTCGGAACATTTTCATATAATAATGACATCCCATTCGCTTTTTTTATACCAACTGAGATCCATTCGTTTGCCCAATAAAACAATTCGTATTGCATATCTGGATAAATTCCATTTTTATCTGTTCTTGGACAAAAAGATATTTGAGAAATTTGTTTTGGAATACCTAAATCTAATCCAACCCATACATTTTCAGAGAAATCTAAAAACGATTCTTTGGTTTCATATATATAAGACTTTAGAACCCCTTTCTTTTTATAAATACTGGAAAACGTCAACAAGTCTGAATCGAAAAATCTATCTGTTATCTTTTTGTTTAGACCTTCTGAAGCAATAGTCCTACCTTTAACAGGTACAAATCTATTCCCTTTTTTAGTACCGAAACCTAATTCTGCCATATCGTAATAAAAACCTTCTTTAATTTTAGGATACAAAAAACGATAATACCTAAAGGCTTTATTTTTTATACTAACTATAATATTATTTGTATTTAGCGTATCTTTAATACGATGTAATATTTTTGAGTTTTTAAAATCCGGGGAATTAGAAGCCTCAAATATTCCTCCTGTTAAAGCTTTAGCTTTTTCCTCTAAATGAGGTACAGGAGGGTTTTTTCTTTTTAATCGAATTGTAGTCATTTCTTTTTTTGGTTTTATATAATCTACTAAACCATTACTTCTTAAAATAAATGGATCACTAATAGATTTTAAGCCATTAATGCCATCATCTACCATAGCTAAATAAACCACTTCTTTTCCTCCAATATCTTTAAAAGTGACTTCTTTTTTATCTTGATCAATTAAAGTCCAATCTATAGGTACCCATGTTTGGTTTACGTTTGAATTGAATATACACAGGTATGCTATCCTTTTTTTTACTGTGCCGATGCTAGTTAATGGGACTTTTACATTATAAGCATCGGTAAGTTTATTTGTAATATCTTTCCAGCCAAAAAGATTTATTTTTTTTAGGATCTCCCTTTCGTCTCTTGTTAAGTCTCCAAAATACGATGGTATTTTTCTATAAATTTTTGTCAGTTTTCCATCATATATAAGCGTATCCGGCTTATTTCCTATATTAAAATATTTCCAATCTCCATTGCTTGCTAAAACTGCATTTTGTAAATGGTCTTTTCCATTATGGCCAAATTTGTTCATTAAAATATCCGTAGTAGGAATTCCCATAGATCTCATCATATCTGACACTAGATTAGACATGCTAACACAATTTCCATAAAGCTTAAGTTTATATGCTTCCGGAGTCGATAAAACATTAGGGGCATTATAAATAAAGCCTGAACCTATGAAATCTTTATTTTCTATGTAGCTATTAAGCTTAGCAGATACCAAAACAGCATCGGTTATATTTCCAATAGAATCTCTAAATGGTTTAAGTTCATTAAAAAAAAATTTACGCCATGCATTAGGATATTGTCTACCACTTCTATACGGCAAAATATAATTACAAAATTGCTGAAAAGTATATTTTTTTGCCCAAGGTAAGTCCCAAGCTTTAAAAGCGTATTCTATATTTTCTATTAAGAACTTTGCTGAAATATTTTTAAGATCGCTTTTCACTTGATATCCAAACTCATTAAGTTCTCCACTTATAGATTCTTGTTGGTTAAATATTTTAGAAACTATCTGATATCGCTCATGAAAATTATCAGCATCCTCTATACCGAAATACGGACTTAAAGAATCACTTAATGTTAAGAATATCTCTTTAACTATTTGGTTGTCTTTTTGTATATCTATATAGGTACCTATTGGTATTTCGTTTTTTAATAAAAAAAAGGTCGCTTTTAGCTTAAGACTATCTTTAGGAGCTTGATAATAATCTATTACCGCCTGAAGTTCCTGCCTGTTGTCTCCAGACATTTTCAGTACTTCTTCTATTTCATCGGGTATACTATTACAAGACATAAAACTGATGAGTACGATTATATAAATATCAAAATATTTCATCATAAACTTAGTTTTCTTGATTAAAAAGTAAATAACCTCTGTATGCTTGTCTAAACATTTTTGATTTTTCAAAAAGATAACATCAAATATATTATAAAAACAGCTATAAAAAGAGGTCATTTCTGTCATATTGGAGGAAAATTTAACAAAAATGAGTTTTTTTAAACTACCTCTTATTATTTTATTGCATATCCGTTTTGGATTTGCAACAAAAAAGTGGACAATTAATTACGAGTGATTTTGGCGCCCAAAATGGGTACCCAAATTTACGTCATCTTCATATTGAGAAATTCAGCTAAGCTAAACTTTGATTTACTTTGCCTGTTCAATTAATTTCAATAACCCAATGTCAATTCTTTTCATAACTCAAAGTTAAATTTCGTAACCCAAAATCTCGCACTTTTATGCCCAGTCTAATATAGTAAGTCCAGTGTACCATTCGAAGGTAAATTGGACAGCGATTATCAATCGCACTTTTTTTGTTTTTGTTGATGTAAAACTTTAGTGTTGTTCCCATAGTTTTTTTCTTTTGGTGAAACATATGATTTTTGGTGAAACATTAGCGGAACAAAAAAGTGACATTAAACGAATTGTTTCGAAATCAACTGAAAACAAAAACCCCACAGTTTCTACAAACTGCGGGGTAACGAATTTAATTGAAAGTATTTCTGTGACCATGGTAGGGTGGATTACCTGGGGAGATCCTGTTAAGATCAAGATTCCAAATAAGAAACCACACTGCTAACTCAGTTCTTTTTTTATTTTATAGAAAAATATCAAACTGTATTTGGCTTTTTAATAAAATAAAAAAACCATGTCTTTTCAGACATGGTTTCTTGAGTGATGTGACCATGGCAGGATTAACCACGCTTCGCTTGTTTTTCCTTAAAGCTCCGCTTTGAAAATAAAAAAACCAAACTTATAAATTCAAGTAAACTTGATTTAACGTTTGGTTTTTTATTTATTCGTGACCATGGCAGGATTCAAACCTGCAACCTCTTGAGCCGTAATCAAGAATTAAACTATTTACTGATAACTGATTTACTACACAAACAATCATAAACTCTACTGTTTAAAGTAAATATACTACTTGTTGGTTAATATCTATTATCTGTTTATTAATATATTTTTTGTGCAAATATTGTGAAAACGTGTGCAAATGATTATTTTTGAATAAATAAAAGATAATGGGTTACAATATTTCAATAGTTTTAGATGAAAGGCGAATTAAAGAAAACGGAAAGTATCCTGTTAAGTTAAGAGTTTACAATAAATTCACTAAAAAAGTAAAGCGTTATTCTTTAGATATTGACTTAACAACTAAAGAGTTTGAAACAATTTGGATAAACCCAGAAAACAAAAATTTAAGAGGTTCAAATAATGAAATGCGTTTAAAACTTCAATCCATTGAAACCAGAGCAAACAATGAAGCGAAAGAAATGACCGCTTTTGATTTTTCGAAATTTGAAACCAAATTATTCAGAAAGTCCTCAGACAAAAACAATGTACAATATCATTTTAACTTAGTTATTCAAAAAAATACTAAAAACGATAAAATTGGAACGGCTGAAAGTTATAAATATACGCTTAACTCATTGGCAAAGTTTAGCCAAGACCAAAATAATTGCCCTATAAACAAACTTACTTTTGATGCCATTACAATTGATTGGTTAAATGATTATCAAAAATTTATGATCGCTAAAGGTAAAAGCTATACAACAATAGCCATTTACACCAGAACACTAAGAGTCATTTTCAATAATGCCATTGAAGCTAATGACATTAGCAAAGATATTTACCCATTTGGGAAAAATAAATATAAAATACCCCGAACAAAAAAAGTAAAAAAAGCCTTAAATTCTTTACAACTTAAAAAATTGTTTGAAGCTGAGGTTTTAAATGATAACGAAAAACAAGCTAAAGATTTTTGGTTTTTTAGTTATGCTTGCAATGGTATGAATTTAAAAGATATAGCATTACTTAAATACTCAGATATTAAAAATGATAGCTTTTCTTATTATAGAGCTAAAACATTTGATAAGACAGCCGAAAAAACAACAATTACAATCTACTTAACCGACTTTACAAAAAGGATTATTTTGGAATATGGCAACAATAATAAAAATGGATATGTTTTTAATATTGTTACTCAAAAAGATGATAGCGCAATACAATACAAAAAGATAAAAAATTTCACTCGATACATTAACGACCATATTAAGAGAATAGCAAATAGAAACGATTTACCAAACGATTTATCGACCTATTGGGCTAGACACTCATTTGCTACTAATTCATTGCGTAAAGGAGCAAGTATGGAATTTATAAGCGAAGCCTTAAATCATAGCGACCTCAGCGTTACAAAAAATTATTTTGCAGGTTTTGAAGATGAAGCGAAAAAAGAATTCGCAAATAGTTTACTTGACTTCTAAAGTTATATTTCTTTGAACTATTGTTAAATAGTTTTTATAACTCGCATAAATACCTCTTTAGTTTTATGCTATATTTACTACAAAGCATAAATTATATTAAAAGACATTGAAGCAGATAGGAATAAGAATAGAAGATATTGAAAATGTAAAAACAAATACTGTTCAATTACCAAAAGGAACATTAAGTTCATTAGAAAAAAAATACGGCAAAACACCCAGCGATTACATAATAAAATATTTAAACAGCACTAAATTATACGAAGAAATATTTATAAAATTCACTCACTATGTTCATAATACATTACCTAAAAAAATAAAGTCCTCCTGTCTTTATTGTAATGGTGATAGTAAAAACCAATCAGATAAGAAATGTACAAACTATGGCGTGGAGGCTAATACTAATTTATTCTTTGCTTCCCATCATTTTGTTACTATAGTTGAAAATAATAAACACTTAATAAATAAACCTGAAGATTTAAAACAACTAACATTAAATTTTTTTGAATGTTTTCTTTTCAACAATGGTAGAGTTATTTATAATATTGATAAAATGACAATGTACTGTTTAAGAGTTGGGTTTAAAACATTATCTCAATTGTTTACTAGCGATGAACCTTTGAATAACATGAACAACATTATAGATACTCTCGATAGTTTAAACTCTCAATTTCTAGAATTTAAAATGTTCAATGATGAAATACCTATTCATTTAGAACCACAAATAGATTTTTTCAACAATAAACTAAATACCTACAAGACAAAGCATTTTATCAATCAAGAATTAAAGAAAAGAATTAAGGATGAAATTAATATTGAAAACATAAAATCCAAACAGGAAAAAATTTTACCAAAACTAATTCAATATAAATTTAATGAGCTTGAAAAAGTTAAGCATCTAAACATTAAAAATCTTTCAACACATATTGTTAATAGCAATTTGCCTTATCAAATAGCATATCTATACTATTTAGGTTTTATTGATAGTGTCCTTAAAAATTATTGTAAATCGCAAAGTGAAATGCAAAAATTAATAGCTAAAATACTAGATTCAAATGCAAGGTCTATACGCGGTAATATTAACGGTTTGAAAAACGAAAAGAGTAAAGACAAAAAGCGTTATACCGCATACCTACACACTAATAAAGTAATAGAACACTACCAATCCTTAAAATAGGGAGTACTCCCCTATTTTTACCCTTAAATGCCCTTTATACCATTGCAGTATCAATTTAAAATACTGTGAAAATGGAAGCATTAAAATTTGAGCAATTACCTAACGTTATTGCAACCCTCACAAATGAAGTGAGAGAATTAAAAGCCTTGATACTCAATAAGGCTGAATCCCAAACCGAAAAAAACAACCCTCTAAGCATTAAAGAAGTCGCAAAACTTACTAGTTTAAGCGTACCTACTTTATATGGTTATGTTCAACGTCATGAAATTCCATACCATAAAAAAGGTAATCGACTATATTTTTTTAAGTCCGAAATTATTGAAGATTGGATAAAAACAGGAAAACAAAAAACTTTAAAAGAGTTAGAAGTCGAAACCGAAAATATACTTTCTAAAAAAACAAAAGTCTGAAATAATGGTTTCTCACAGATTAATTCAGAATAAACAATTCAATACATTAGCACAAGATAGGACAGCCAATTTAACTAAAAAGCCTAAAAGTCTTACCATTAATGGAGTGGGAACAGATTTAATAGATAATCCATCACTATTAAAAAGGGCTAACAAAAAAGTTATTACAAATGCTTTAGTAATGGCTTTAGTCGATGTATCTAAAGAGAATGATGAAATAGATTGGTCGAAACGATATTGGAATAGTTTTCATTGTCAAAACAAATTAATAAGCTTCGATAATAAAATTTATACAGACTTATGTAGAAACAGATGGTGCGCCACTTGCTGCGGCATTAGAAAAGCTGAACTATTAAATAAGTATTATCCAGAATTAATTAAATGGGAAGAACCTCATCTTTTAACACTTACATTAAAAACCGTAAGAGCTAATAAATTAGAACAACGTATTGATGATATGGGAAAAGCTTTTATTAGAATAAAAGACAGGTGCAACAAAAGGCATCAAAGAACTAATGCCATGAGAATAAAAGGAATTAAATCTTTAGAATGTAATTTTAATGCCGTTATGAGATGGTATAACCCACATTTTCATATTATTACACCAAACAGACAAATTGCTTTATATTTAAAGCAAGAATGGAAAAAGGAATGGAATAAAAATGGGGCTTATATGGCTTCTGAAAATGCACAAGATGTTGTAAAAATTAAGAAAGTAGAAAGTGGTTTAATTGAAGTTATTAAATATGGTGCTAAAATGCTAAGTGAACCAGATCCAAATAAAAAGAGAAAAAGGTCAAAAGGTGATTTAGATGGTTTGAGCTTATACGCAAAAGGATTACATACTATATATAAAGCTTTTGACTCTCATCAACTATTTAAAAGTTTTGGTTTTACATTGCCTAACGAAAAGAAAAAAACGACTAATAGTCGGTTAATTACAGAATATGATATTTGGAAATATAGAATATCCGATATGGATTGGGTTAATACCAATACTGGAAATTATTTAACCGATTACGAACTAGATTATAAATTAGATTACCTCCTAAAGAACTCAATTGATAAAGTTCTATTTTAAATAGATAACTAGTTTTTATTTCTTCCTCACTCTCAATTTTTCAACTTCCTCCAATGAAAGCCCTGTTGATTCAGAAATTGTGTGTTTGTCAATTCCATTTCTTTTCATTGTTTTAGCAATTTCAAGTGTATTCTTTTTTTTAGCAATTTCAGTAGCCTCTTTTTTAATCCTCTGTTCCAATACATATTTAGGAACATACTTTGTACTTTTTTTCAATTCACTTAAAAGACCTGTGTCTGCAAAGCTGAGGTAGCTTTTAGTTGAAATAATCAAATGGTCAATTACTTCGGTGTTAACAATTATTCCTACTTGAATTAATTTGTCCGAAACATCTTTGTCTGCCTCAGAGGGTTTTAATTCTCCACTTGGGTGGTTATGGCATAAAATTATTTTTACAGCTCTTTTTTGCAATGCAAAACTAAATACCTCCATAGGCTCTGCAAATGTTTTATTTACAGTTCCTAAACTTATGAGTTCTATAAAAAGAATCCGATTGTTATTTTCTAAACCAATAACCCAAAAATGTTCTCTGTTTTGGTCAATTTTGTTTTCTCGAAGTAGAACTTTTTGCATAATCCCGTATATATCATCGGAATTAAGGATTTTAATTTTTTCAGCTTCTGTTAGTTTTATGTCCATAGCGTAAATGTAAGACTTTTTTCAAAATTGAAGATGTGTTTTTTAACTTGTGTCTGATGGATAAAAATAGCAAAAAAGACAAACATTTTTAATTATAATAAAAGAAAACAGGGTGTTATCTTATTCTATTGGGAAATATTTCAAAAGGAGAAAGTTAAGCCGTTATGAAAAGCTTTTATGCATAGAGAATAATATTAATTCTCTATTTAGCTTAATTTCTTTTTCTATATTTGAACTTAGATGAATTTTCTTAAAAACTAATACCAATTAATGTCAGAAGAACAAAAAAAACTACTCGAAAAACAATTATGGGCTATTGCTAACCTACTAAGGGGCAAAATGGATGCAGACGACTATAGAAACTACATCTTAGGCTTTATATTCTTTAAATACCTTTCAGAGAAATTACACATATATGCAGACGAGATATTAGCTCCAGACAATATCACCTATGAGCAGTTAGATGAAAATTCAGATAATGGCAAATTGTATGTAGAAGCAGTTAAAAAGGCTTGTGTTAAAAACTTAGGTTACTTTTTAAAACCAAGTGAATTATTTACCTCTATTGCTCAAAAAGGAAATAACCTTACCGAAATTGAAACCAATGACAATGATGAAGCGAAACAGTTTTTCATCATAGAAGATTTAGAACGTATTCTTAACAACATTGAACAGAGTACAATGGGTACAGAATCAGAAGATGATTTTGTACGCCTATTTGAAGATTTAGATTTAACCTCTTCTAAATTAGGAAGAACAGTAAAAGCTCAAAATGAAGTCATTGCCAAAATATTAATTCATTTAGATGAAATTGACTTCAAGCTTAAAGATACAGAAAGTGATTTATTAGGTGATGCGTATGAATATCTAATTGGTGAGTTTGCCTCAAGAGCAGGAAAAAAGGCAGGAGAATTTTATACACCTCAAGAAGTATCTACCATATTAGCAAAAATTGTAACTACTCGTAAAAAACGTATTAAATCGGTGTACGATCCAACATGTGGAAGTGGTTCACTATTATTACGTGTAGCAAAAGAAGTTGATGATGTAGGTATGTTTTATGGTCAAGAATTAAATCGAACTACATATAACCTCGCACGTATGAACATGATTTTACACGATGTACATTTTTCTAAGTTCGATATTAAACAAGAAGATACTTTAGAAGAACCACAACATATTGATATAGATTTAAAAGCTGAGGCTATTGTAGCAAACCCACCATTTTCGGCAAAGTGGAGTGCAAAAGGTATTTTTAGTACCGATGACAGATTTAGTCAGTACGGTAAGTTAGCACCTAAAACCAAAGCAGATTTCGCCTTTGTACAGCATATGGTGCATCATTTAGATGAAAACGGAATAATGGCAACGGTATTACCCCACGGTGTATTATTTAGAGGTAGTTCAGAAGCACATATAAGGCGTTATTTAATAGAAGATAGAAATTACATTGATGCCGTTATTGGTCTACCTGCAAACATTTTTTTTGGTACAGGAATACCTACCTGTATTTTAGTAATTAAAAAATGTAGAGAAGTTAACGAAGATGTATTATTCATAGATGCTTCCAACCATTTTGAAAAACAAGGTAAAGACAATAAACTACTACCAAGCCATATTGATGATATTGTAGATACCTATACTAATAGAGAGGTATTAGATAAATACAGTTATAGAGCATCTTTAGAAGAAATTGCAGAGAACGATTACAACCTAAATATATCTCGTTATGTTGATACTTTTGAAGAAGAAGAACATATTGATATTGATGCAATTGCAAAAGAAATACAAGCATTAGATATTGAAATAACAGAAACCGATAAACGTATAGCTACTTATTGTAAAGAATTAAATATTAAAACACCTTTTTAATATGGAAAAGCAATTAATACCACAGTTGAGGTTTCCAGAATTTAAAGAGAAATGGAATAATTTAAGGTTAGGAGACTTAGGTGTTTTTATGGGAGGAGGAACTCCGTCTACAAATAATAAAGATTATTGGGTGGGAGATATACCTTGGATTTCAAGTTCAGACGTTAAAGAAAAAGATATTTTAAATATTGAAATAACACGTTATTTGTCAACGAAAGCAGTTAATGAAAGTGCTACGAAATTAATACCTAAAAATAGTGTTCTTTTTGTTTCAAGAGTAGGTGTTGGTAAATTATTTGTTTCAATAGTAGATTTGTGTACAAGTCAAGATTTTGCAAATCTTATTCCAATAAAAGATAATAGTTATTATATAGCATATTACTTTTTATCAAGAAATAAATTGTTACATCAATACTCTCAAGGAACATCAATAAAAGGATTTACTACAGGAGATTTAAAAAGCATTCCGATTAACATCCCTAAAGCCTCAGAACAACAAAAAATAGCATCATTTTTAACAGATGTAGATGATAAAATAACCAAACTCACCAAAAAGAAAACTCTTTTAGAGGAGTATAAAAAAGGTGTAATGCAAAAAATCTTTAATCAAGAACTACGTTTTAAAGATGATAATGGGAATACCTTTCCTGAATGGGAAGAGAAGAAATTGGGGGAGGTTGCAATAAAAAAATCTTCAAATATTTCAGCAAATACTATAGAAGAAAATAATGGAAATTATAAAATTTATGGCGCTTCAGGATTACTAAAAAAAATAGATTTTTACAGAGAAAAAGAACCTTATATTTCAATCGTAAAAGATGGTGCAGGAGTTGGACGAACTTTATTGTGTGATGCATACTCTTCAGTATTAGGTACTTTAGATATTATAAAACCTATAAAAGATGTTAATTTGTATTTTGTTTATTGTCTTTTAAGTAATATAAATTTTTTGAAATTCATTACAGGAAGTACAATTCCTCATATTTATTTTAAAGATTACTCTACTGTAAAAATTAAAATACCAGTTCTTCAAGAACAAACCAAAATAGCTAATTTCTTATCAGATATAGATTTAAAAATTGAAGCCTTGAATACCAAAATAGAAAATAGTAAAGCCTTTAAAAAAGGGTTATTACAAAAGATGTTTGTATAAATCATGACTACACAACCAGAACAAGTATTAGAAAATAATTTAGTAAGTCAATTAATTGGGCTAGGTCATAAAGCAGTTACTATTAAAACAGAAGGTGATTTAGTGAGTAACCTTAAAACCCAATTAGAAAAACATAATAATACGACCTTTACAGCATCAGAGTTTGATAAAATATTGATACACTTATCTAAAGGCAATATTTTTGATAAAGCAAAAACCTTAAGGGATAAATACGTACTTCAAAAAGATAATGGAGATAAAGCATATATAGAATTTATAAATCAAGATTTTTGGTGTCAAAACGAGTTTCAAGTCACCAATCAAATCACTATAAACGGTAAAAGAGAAAACCGTTACGATGTTACTATTCTTATTAATGGTTTACCACTAGTACAAATAGAGTTAAAACGTAGAGGTATAGAGCTTAAAAAAGCTTTTAATCAAGTATGTAGGTACCAAAAAGAATCGTTTGCATCAAATAATGCTTTATTTAACTATGTACAAATTTTTGTTATTAGTAACGGTGTAGATACTAAGTATTATGCCAATACGTATAAAAAAGGTAAAAGTCCAAGTTTTAAATTTACATCGTATTGGGGTAATGAAAAAAATAGAAAAATCACCCAATTAGAGAAGTTTGCTAATATCTTTTTAGAGCCTTGTCATATTGCAAAAATGATTACTAAGTATATTGTTTTACACGAAAGTGATAAGATTTTAATGGTACTTAGACCGTATCAATTCCATGCAGTAGAAGCTATTATTGATAGAGTAAAGAATAGTGATAAAAATGGCTATATATGGCATACTACTGGTTCAGGCAAAACACTAACATCATTTAAAGCAAGTCAAATACTCACAAACAACCCTAAAATTAAAAAAGTAGTATTTGTAGTAGACAGGCAAGATTTAGACGATCAAACCGTAAGAGAGTTTAGAGCTTTTGATAAAGATAGTATTGATGGTACAGAAAACACCAAAATGTTGGTGGAGCAATTTTTAGATAATAGCAGACCGCTTTTAGTTACAACTATTCAGAAACTAAATTCTGCTATTTCAAAAACGAAGTTCAGAAAACAAATAGAAGCCCTAAAAGATGAAAAGGTAGTATTCATTTTTGATGAGTGCCATCGTTCACAATTTGGAGACACGCATAAGCGTATTGTAAACTTCTTTACAAATCATCAATTGTTTGGCTTTACAGGAACACCAATATTTGTAAAAAATGCTATTAGTAAAAAGAGTATCAAACTAACTACGGCAAATCTATTTCACGAGTGTTTACATGAATATGTAATTACTGATGCTATTAGAGATGAAAATGTATTAAAGTTCTCAATAGAGTATTACAATGTGTTTAAATCTAAAAAAGACATTGATGATACCAAAGTAGAAGATATAAATAAGCAAGAGGTATACGAAAGTGATGATTATATAAATACCATTACAGACTACATTTTAGCAAATCATAATCGTAAAACGCACCACAGAACGTTTACAGCAATATTTTGTGTAAGTAGTGTAGATATTCTAATTAAGTATTATGAGCTATTAAAAGCTAAAAAGGAAGCTGGAGAACACCTGTTAAATATTGCTACAATCTTTTCTTATAACGTAAACGAGCCAGATAAAGATGCAGAAGGTCAAATACACGAAGAAGATGTGAACGATGATAAACCTGTAAACAAACATTCCAGAGATAAGTTAGACGAGTTTATTGCAGACTATAATAAGCAGTTTGGTTCTAAGCATTCTACAAAAGACGGTAATGCATTTCTAAACTATAAAAAAGATATTTCTAAGCGTGTTAAGAACAAACAGATTGATATATTATTAGTAGTTAATATGTTCTTAACAGGATTTGATAGTAAGTCCTTAAATACGCTCTATGTAGATAAAAATTTGAACTATCATGGTTTAATACAAGCCTATTCTCGTACTAACAGAATATTAAACGAAAAGAAGTCGCAGGGAAATATTTTAGCATTCCGTAATCTAAAGCAAAATACAGATGATGCTATTGCATTGTTTTCAGATAAAAACGCAAAGGAAACGATTACTATAGAACCTTATGAAGAGCAAATACAAAAATTTAATGATGCTTATAAAACATTAATGAGTATTGCACCAACGGTAGATAGTGTAAATGATCTAGCAACAGAAGAAGATGAATTAGAATTTGCAAAAGCCTTTAGAGAAATAATGCGTTTAAAAAATATATTATCATCATTTATCGAATTTACTTTTGATGATACCTATATGAAAGAACAAGAATTTGCAGATTATACAAGTAAATACTTAGACCTCCACGATAAAATTAAAACAAATAACCAAAAAGAATCTGTATCTATTTTAGATGAAATTGATTTTGAATTAGAATTAATACATCGTGATGAAATTAATGTAGCCTACATTATGAGATTATTGGCACAATTAAAAGATGCAAAACCAAAAGACCAGGAAAAACAGAAAAAGCAAATCATAGATTTAATTGCAGGTGAAGCAGAATTAAGAAGTAAGCGTGTATTGATAGAAAAGTTTATTCAAAATAACCTACCTAAAATTAGTGATGGAGACAATGTAGAAGATGAGTTTAAAATCTATTGGCAAGAAGAAACTAAAAAAGCATTACAAAGCTTAACTAAAGAAGAATTCTTAAATCAAGATAAAGTCGAGGCTATTATTAACGATTATTTGTTTACTGGCAGAATGGCAACTGAAGACGAGGTAATTGAGACATTAGAGAAACAACCAAGTGTATTACAAAGAGAAAGTATTAGTAATAGAGTAACCACTAAAATTTTAGAGTTTGTAAAGACTTTTATTAATGGGGTTGATTAGGTGATTTTAATAACACTATTTTAAGTATCACAAAAAACGTTTAATTTGGATAAAATGTGCAAATATTGTGCAAATCACTAAAACAAAAAAGCTTCCAATTTCTTGAAAGCTTTATTATCAGTAGTGACCATGGCAGGATTCAAACCTGCAACCTCTTGAGCCGTAATCAAGTGCGCTATTCAGTTGCGCCACATGGCCTTTTTTGTGGGTGCAAATATAAGTTTTTTATTAAAACTTAACCAAATTTTTATTCCAAATTTGTAATTCATTACTTTTGAACATGGCAAAGGAATTATTATATCAAAAATTCAATCATATTTTCGATAATAACTTAATAGATGAGATCGAAAAAATTGGTACTATATGTACGTTTACAAAAGATGATATTATCATTGATATCAATCAACCATTGTTGTATATACCACTTTTGTTAAGCGGAAGCATTAAAATACTTCGAGAAGATAACGAGGGTAATGAATTACTCATTTATTTTTTAGAAGCAGGAGAAACCTGCACCATGTCACTAACCTGCTGTATGGGAACTTCAAAAAGTAAAATTAGAGCCGTCGCCGAAAAGGATTCCAGCCTCATCATGATACCTGTTCAAAAAATGCAAGAATGGTTTCATAATAACGAAAGTTGGCGGAATTTTATATTAGAAAGTTACCAAATACGTTTTGATGAAATGCTAGAAGCTATAGATAACCTTGCTTTCATGAAAATGGATGAACGCCTTTACAAATACTTAATCAATAAAGTTAAACTTCACACATCTAAAATTATTATTGCAAAACATCAGGATATCGCGGAGGATTTACATACATCTCGTGTTGTTATATCCAGGCTTTTAAAGCAGTTTGAAAACGAAAATAAAATAAAACTCAGCAGAAATAAAATTGAAGTTTTATAATGAACTATCTTGACTTTTTCTATTTCCTAAAAAATGACTAAAATTCGCCCATATTTTGTTACTTTTATTATTCGTAGCAACGCTATGCCTTTCATAAAGTGCCTAATCTGGACAAATTTTATCCCATTTTCGGTTAAACATTAAAAGTCAAGATGAGTTCAATACAAATAATAATATAAACAAGTAACATTTATTACAAAACTCCTTTAGTTTAACTTTACATTTGCGATAAATTAGTCAGGTATGGAATACATTTTAAACGCTTGGTCATGGTATATATCAGGACCACTAATCGCCGTTGTTATGGCATTATTACTCTATTTTGGTAAGACATTTGGTATGTCTTCTAACCTTAGAACCATGTGCTCAATCATGGGGGCTGGAAAAACGACATCCTTTTTTAAATTTAATTGGAAAGACCAAATATGGAACTTAATTGTTGTGCTTGGTGCCATTATTGGTGGTTTCATAGCAACACAATATTTATCAAACGATAGCTTAACCGATTTAAATCCAACTACCATTACCGAACTTCAAAATATGGGGTTTGAAAATTCTGGAGCCACATTAGTTCCTAATGAAATGTATAGTATGGAGGCATTAACCTCTCCTAAAGGATTACTTCTTTTAGTTTTAGGCGGTTTATTGGTTGGTTTTGGTACGCGCTATGCTGGTGGTTGCACTTCTGGACATGCTATAACCGGGCTTAGCAGCTTACAAAGACCATCACTAATAGCTGTTATAGGCTTTTTTATTGGTGGATTAATAATGACTAATTTTATTTTACCCCTAATTTTTTAAAACATGAAATATCTAAAATTTTTATTAGTTGGCATTTTCTTCGGAATTGTTTTAGTAAAATCTGAAGCCGTTTCATGGTATAGAATATACGAAATGTTCAGATTTCAATCATTTCATATGTATGGCATTATAGGTACAGCCATTGCTTCAGGAATCTTATTTCTTCAAATTTCAAAAAGAGGAACTATAAAGAGCCTTAAAGGAGCTGATATTTTTGTTCCTAAAAAAGAAAAAGGATTTTCAAGATACATCATTGGAGGGACGCTTTTCGGATTTGGTTGGGCACTTATTGGTGCATGCCCAGGCCCTATGTACATCCTATTAGGTACAGGTGTATATAGCATGGTTATTGTAATTGCCGCTGCCATTTTAGGTACATATATTTATGGGGCTATAAAAGATAAACTTCCTCATTAATGGACTCCACACAATTATTAGGATATATTGGTGCATTAATAGTAGGATTAGTTTTGGGGCTAATTGGAGGTGGAGGTTCCATACTCACCGTACCTTTATTAGTATACCTTCTAGGTTATAACCCAGTTATTGCAACAGCGTATTCTCTTTTTGTAGTAGGGGCTTCCTCTATGGTAGGTACTTATCAAAAATACAAAAAAGGCTTTGTCGATTTTAAAACAGGGCTGGCCTTTTCGTTCCCATCCTTTGTTGCTGTTTATTTATCCAGACGTTATTTAGTTCCCGGTATTCCCGATACGCTTTTTAGTTTTGGTGATTACTCCCTTACCAAAGAAATGGGCATCATGATATTTTTTGCTATTATTATGCTATTAGCTTCATTTTCTATGATAAAAAAGGAAAAGAACAACAATATCATTTCAAAATCTCAACCCTATTACAAAACATTTATTCAAGGTTTAACTATTGGAACTATAACAGGGCTTATTGGTGCTGGTGGTGGATTTTTATATGTACCTGCCCTTGTAGTTTGGGCTAATATTCCAATGAAAAAAGCAGTGGGCACCTCTTTGGTTATTGTAACAATCAACTCTCTAATTGGTTTTATAGGAGATGTTCAAACTTTAGAAATTGAATGGATATTTCTTCTTTCTTTTACTCTAATTTCAATAATAGGAATCATTTTAGGTGTATTTATATCAAAATTTATAAGTGGAAAGAAACTAAAAAAAGGCTTTGGTTTCTTTGTTTTAATAATGGCTGTTTATATTATTTATAAAGAACTTAAGTAGTTGTAATGTGACATAAGTCACAAAAAGAATCTTTTAGAATTCGTATTTTTGAAACGTTTTAATTTAAAAGGATTTCTATCTACTCGGAAATTAAAAATAGATTATGAAAATAGAACAAATTTATACAGGATGTTTAGCTCAAGGAGCTTATTATATAGAATCTAATGGCGAAGTTGCCATTATTGATCCATTGCGTGAAACTCAGCAATATGTTGATAAAGCAAAAAAAGAAAATGCTGAAATCAAGTATATTTTTGAAACCCATTTTCATGCCGATTTTGTTTCCGGACATGTTGATTTAGCAAAAAAAACCGGAGCTACCATTGTTTTTGGTCCTGGAGCCGAAACTGACTATGAGGCACATATAGCATCGGATAATGAAACATTTGAAATTGGTAATATAACCATTAAAGTATTACACACACCTGGCCATACTTTAGAATCTTCAACATTTCTTTTAATTGATGAAAAAGGAAATAATCATGCTATTTTTAGTGGAGACACCTTGTTTTTAGGTGATGTAGGACGTCCGGACTTAGCAATAAAATCTGATTTAACAAAAGAAGATTTAGCTGGGATGTTATATGAGTCCTTACGAAATAAAATCATGCCATTAGCGGATAGCATTATTGTATATCCTGCACACGGTGCTGGTTCTGCTTGTGGAAAAAATTTAAGTAAAGAAACCGTAGGACTTTTAGGAGATCAGAAAAAAACAAATTATGCTTTAAGAGCTGATATGACAAAAGAAGAGTTTGTTGAAGAAGTTTTAGACGGCATTGCTCCTCCTCCACAATATTTCGCTAAAAATGCGATGATGAATAAATCTGGTTACGATAATTTTGAGACTGTTCTACAAAAAGGAGATACTGAACTTAGCCCAGAAGCGTTTGAGGCTATTGCAAACCAAGAAGATGCCTTAGTGCTTGATGTTAGAACTGAAAAAGAATTCGTAAAAGAGCATATCCCTAACTCCATTTTTATTGGAATTAATGGTGGATTTGCACCATGGGTTGGTGCTTTAATTACCGATTTAAAACAACCTATTTTGCTTGTTGTACCAGAAGGGAAAGAAAAAGAGACTGTCACTCGATTATCTCGTGTTGGTTATGATAACACTTTAGGTTACCTAAAAGGTGGCATTAACGCCTGGAAAGATGCTGGTAAAGACATTGAAACTATTGAGTCTATATCTGTCGATGAATTTTCCAATCGCTTTAAAAGTGGTTTAATTAACACACTTGATGTTAGAAAAGATGGCGAATATAAATCGGCGCATCTCGATAGTGATTCTGTTCAACATTTTGCTTTAGACTATATTAACGATAATATGAATGCCATAGATAAAACCAAAACCTATCATCTACATTGCGCAGGTGGATATCGTTCAGTTATTGCGGCATCTATTTTAAAAGCCAGAGGTTTTAACGTTATAGACGTTGCTGGTGGTTTTGCTGCTATTAAAAATACAGACTTGCCAACAACTGCTTTCGTTTGCCCGTCAACCTTATGAAAATGAAAACAACTTTAAAAATACAAAATCTTAAATGCGGCGGTTGTGCCAACACAATTACAAGTAAGTTATCTGATATAGAAAACATTAGTGATGTAACAATTAACAACGAAAAGCATACCGTTTCTTTTTCTTATGAAAACGATAAAACGCTTTTAGATGCTAAACAATTATTACATAAAATTGGCTACCCCATTATTGGAGAAAAAAATGTGTTAGCTACAAAAGCCAAATCTTTTATTAGTTGTGCCATTGGTAGAATGAATGGCTAACTATTTTAAACGATTTCTGCGCTTAATCCTGCTTCAAGAAGCATGGAACAACGTGGTTTTAGGTCATCATACAAACCCGTTTTAACCGTACATTTTCCTTTATAATGAACTATAAGCGAGCATTGCTCAGCTTGTTCTGCAGTATGATCACAAGCATAGATGAGAGTCTCTATAACATGATCGAACGTATTAACATCGTCATTAAACAAAACAATTTCATTTTGAGTTGATACTTCTTCTTCAAGTAGTAATTCTTCTGATGTTTTTTCTTTAGGACTCATTTTTCAATTTTTATACTAAAATAATTTATTTTTCTTAAAAGAAAAGAAAAGGACACCAAAAATGATGTCCCTTCTAAATATAAAGCTGTTTTTATTAAGAATATTAGTACATATATTGTAATCCAATAATATCATCATTATCAAATTCTCCATTTACTGAAGTATTAAAACATGCTACCATAATTGAATTTGGGTTATAACCTGCAGATGTTCCTGGGATTGCATTTGCACCTATCGATCCAACGCCTTCATTTACATTTTGACCACAGCTTTGTCTTGTTTGCCAATCCGTATGTCTAAATCCAACCGAATGTCCAATTTCATGCGTAATTACATGCTCTATAACATTTGTGTTAAAATTATTTAATCCATATATCTGTACATACTTATGTGGTAATCCATTTGATGGAAACCCTGCAGAGCCACCTGACCCATTTTGTGTTGGGTTATTGTAAACAACCATATCTTTATTTTGATAGGCCGTGCCAAAAGTTAACGTAAAAGAAATTGAAACACCATTTAATTGGTTAAAATTATTTACTGCCCATTGTAATGCAGTTTTTTCTTTTTGCGTCAAGCCATATCCACCACCCCCAGTGTAACCAATAATAGATATATTTTTTCCCTGAGACACCAAATTATGTGTATGATAGTTCCGGTCTGTAAGGCCGTTCCCCATAGACATTCCCATAATCTGTTCTTCAGTTAACATAATATCTTCCTCTACTTGAACCATAGGTTTAGTTGAACCATCTGGTAATAAAAAATCGACAGCCTTAATACCATCTGTATTCAAGTAAAAATCAGATAATTTTTTTAACATGGCTTTTGTTATTTTTATTTTATCTGTCGAGACTTCTTGATCGTTTACCGTCTCTGGTTCTATTTGGGAAGCATCTTCGGAAGTGACATCTTCTTTTTGGCAAGATTGAAATAAAAATGTGAATGATAAAATTACTACTAAAAATATTTTAAATTTTTCAATGGTTTTTGTTTTCATAATACATATTTTAAAGTTAATGACCTACTCTATTTTACAGGTTTTCAGTCTTAGCCCTGACTGCAGTAACGATAAGATCATATATAAAATTTATTTATGTGGGATAAAAACGTGTCTTAGAAGGATGAATCAGGAAATAGACACCTGTTTGGGCACGTAAGTATACTATTGCCCTATTTAAAAAAGAATATTTATGTGGTTTTTTGAGGAAATTAATGGCTTTTTTTCACGAAAACGGTAATTCATTGAAAATAACCTAAGTAACCATCTTTTTCTTAAACTCTAAAGCCACCCAATTATTTCTTTCTAATTGGAATTGAAGTTCAAGGTCGTTTGTATTACATGCCGCTTTTATAACTGGAATATCATCATTGTAAAAACCGCTTAAAAATAAAGTCCCTTTTTTGTTTAAGCAAGATGTGTAAACCTCCATATCTTGCAATAAAATATTACGGTTAATATTGGCTATAATAATATCATACTTTTTGTCTTTTAAAACCGACGCATCTCCTTCTATAACGGTGATGTGATTACAATTATTACGGGCAACATTTTCAATACTATTCAAATAACACCAATTATCGTAATCTACAGCATCAATAGGTTTTGCTCCCTTCATTTCTGCCAAAATAGCTAATACTCCTGTACCACATCCCATATCTAAAACAGATTTGTTTGCAACACTATTTTTTAAAATATGCTGAATCATCATATGAGTCGTTTCATGATGCCCAGTACCAAAGCTCATTTTTGGCTCAATAATAATATCATACTTTGTATCTGGTTTTTCATGAAATGGTGCACGAACAGAACACATATCATCAACGATAATAGGATTAAAATTCTTTTCCCATTCTTGATTCCAATTGGTTTGTTCAATCTCATTAAAGGTAAAACTGATTTCAAATTCATCTGAATTTAAAATTTGAACATCTTCAAGTATAGATTCGTTCCAGTCTTCTTTTTGAATATATGCTGTAACACCGCTTTCGGTTTCAACAAAACTTTCAAAACCAGAATAGCCCAATTCCGCAATAAGTATTTCTATCCCTGGTTGCATGGGATTTACTTTAAATTCGTAGCCTATATAAATAATGTTTGACATCCTCGTCTTTTTTCGACTGCAAAGATAGAAGTAATACTATAATAACCAGCCTTCTCTATTCATTTTAATAAAACAGAAATAAGGGTATGCCTTAATTTACAAAAATCAAAACATACCCTTATTTAATAAAGTGTCTATAATTTAGCCCAAACTATTAGACTATTTTTTATGTTTAAAACGCATTTACAATGGCAAAAAAGTCGTCAGCATTAAGTGCTGCTCCTCCAATTAAACCTCCATCCACGTCTGGTTTTGAAAAAATTTCTTGTGCATTACCAGGCTTCACACTACCACCGTAAAGAATAGAAACAGCATCTGCTACCTCGTTACCGTATTTATCATTAAGTGTTTTTCTTATAAATGCATGCATGTCTTGTGCTTGCTCGGGACTAGCAGTTTCACCTGTACCAATTGCCCAAACCGGCTCGTAAGCCAATACAATATTTTCAAAAGCTGAAGCTTCTAAATGAAATAAGGCATTTTTAATTTGGCTTCCAACTACATTTTCGTGATTACCCGACTTTCTATCATCCAATACTTCTCCAAAACAGAAAATAACACGTAAATTATTTGCCAAAGCGGCGTCCACTTTTTTAGCCAACATCTCATCTGTTTCATTAAAATACTCGCGACGTTCGCTATGCCCTAAAATAACCGTTTCTACATCTATACTTTTAAGCATACTTGCACTTATTTCACCTGTGTAAGCACCCTTTTCTGCAAAGTGCATATTCTGAGCCACAACTTCGATTCCTGAAGATTCTAATGCTTTATTCGCTTGATATAAGTTGGTAAACGTTGGCGCAACCATAACCTCTGCATTAGATGTTTTAGTTTTTGTCTTTAAATCGTCTAACAATGTTTCTGTTTGCGTTAAATCGTTATTCATCTTCCAGTTTCCTGCAACAATATTTTTTCTCATAACCTTTTGCTAACCTTCTGTTTATCGAAGGACATTTTATTATTTCTAATTAATTATTTCAGTTTTGAAACGCTAAAATAGTTATTTTTTCAATGCTTCTATTAACTTATCGTCATCAGCTTCAATAACATCAAATACAACGATTTCGCCAGCTTTATTTACTACCATATATCTAGGAATCCAGCTAATATTTACAAAATCTGCAAAAGGACAATCCTTTCCGTTTTGCATATAATAATGATCACCTATAACATCGTACTTCTTTATACCCCGTTTCCAAGCGTCTTCTCCTCTGTCTAAAGATAAAAACACATAAGAGACCTCTTCAAACTCATTTTGTAAATGCTTTACTTTTGGCATACCTTTTATACAATCGCTGCACCATGAAGCCCAAATATCTATAACGATTGTCTTTCCTTTATTTGCTTCTAATATCTCATTAAAGGTTATCGAAGTTCCTTCTAGAGTTGTAAATGTATCATTTAATGCCTTCTCTGAAAATTGCTTGGGCGCTTTACTACAACTTGAAAGACCAATTAACAGGATGATTAAATATTTTATTTTATTCATGATCTAATATTTTACCAAGGTATTCATTGAAATGAAAAATCATTCTAATTTTACTTTTGGATCTAACCAAACATATACTAAGTCGACAAAAATATTGATCATTACAAACATTGTAGCTATCACTAAAACTGATCCCATAATAACGGGTAAATCTAATGTATTCAAAGCATTCACGATCTCTTTTCCTAATCCGTTCCAACCAAAAATATACTCTACAAAAACGGCTCCCGCCAACATAGAAGCAAACCAACCAGATATTGCTGTAACCACAGGGTTTAAAGCATTCTTCACAGCATGTTTTTTTATGATTTGAAATTCACTTAATCCCTTCGCTCTTGCTGTGCGAATATAATCTTGATTAAAAACTTCTAATAACGAATTTCGCATGAGTTGAATGACCACAGCCAGCGGACGAATACCCAATACAATAGCTGGAAGTATTAGATTTTTCCATTTAATATGCATGGTTTCACCAAAATCATCTAGCTCGTATAAACTCCCTGTCATTTCCAAATCCGTATACTCGTGCAGTATATATCCAAAAAACCAGGCAAATAAAATAGCACTAAAAAAAGATGGAATACTCATGCCAAAGGTGCTAAAAATCTGAATCGCTTTATCCAACCATCTATCTTTATAAAGTGCCGAAACGATTCCTAATAAAATACCTAAAATCATAGCTATTATAATAGCTGTTACTGCTAAAACAAAAGTGTTAGGTAGTGTTTCAGCGAGGACATGACTTACTTTTTTACCTTGTTTTGTAAAAGATTCTCGTAAATATGGAAACTTTAAAACTGTGATCGTGTTTCCTATTGAGAATAATCTGATTGCACTATACTTTTCCGCTTTTAGGAATGTGTAATCACTTTGTTTTTTTGAGTGAAATGAGACAGGTAACAAATCATTTATATAATAGAAATACTGTGTGCTTATAGACTTATCGAATCCATATTTTTGCTTTACTATGGCTAGCTGTTCACTATCTTCATTTTGCCCCAGCATCATTTGTGCAGGGTCTCCGGGAAGCACATTAAATAAAAGAAAAATAACAGTAACTACCCCAAATAATGTGAGTAAAGCGTATGAGATTTTATTTAGTAAATAGTTTATCAGTTGTTGATTATTGGTTGTTGGATTTCAATGTTACTTCAATAATGCCGGTATAAATGATATTATTTTGAGTATTTAACTCTCTTAGTTTTAAAGAATCTTTCACAACATTGATACTTTCAACCTTCTCCTCTTCTAAAGCCTCTACAGCTTCTTTTGTTGATGATTCTCCGTTAATAAAATAAGCAATAATATCTTCAACTACTTTTGGCTCCTGTTTTCTTTCAACTTTCGGCAACTCTAAATCATTAATATCATTCCAATGTACTTTTTGCTTAACCGTACCTGCATCTAATTCTATAATTCCTGGGTTAGAACGCACCACCGTTTTCAGGGCTTTTTCATCACACAAATAAAATTCAAAATCAATATTATAGGCCTCTTTAATTTGTTGTTTTGCACCTTCTCCAGAAGCTGTTAAACCAATTACTTTATACCCTTTTTTAATTGCTTCTTCCGATAAAGCTTTCAATTTTTTAGCCCCTTCCTGTTCTATTTTCTCTAAACTATAAGAAACTATAACTATTAAATTTTCTTCTGCTAAAAATACTTGTGTTAAATCTTCAGTTTCACTTTCTATTGAAAAATCATTGATAGGCGGTTGATATCCTTCTTGAATTACTTGAGTATCAACACTCACAAAATCACCCTCAACTGATGGGTAAGAACCATTCGTAACAACTATTTTCTCTTCTCCATTGACGTCAAACTTCCAACTATACTCTACAATAGGTTTTGCAGCATCTTCGGGAACACTCATACCCTCTTGAATATTTGCTCCAACTTTATATGCTCTGAAATCTTTAGCAGGCAAATGCTCTAATACATAATAACCAAACCAAAAACTAAAAATAAAACCTAATAAGGCAAGAACTGTTGTCATTAGCTTATTAAATAAAGGTTTAATATGCTGTATTCCAAAAAACAAAATCAATATAAAAAACAGTAAAATTAAGTCTTTCGTAAAGCTTTCCCATGGTGTTAACTTTAAAACATCACCAAAACAGCCACAGTCTTTTACTTTATCGAAATATGCCGAATAGAATGTTAAAAAAGTAAAAAACACAATCATTGCTAACAAACTCCAAATGGTAAATTTCGGTTTATATCCAATAAGTAAAAACACACCTAAAACAACTTCAAAAACAACTACCAGAACTGCAATCATTAATGCATACGGTTCTAAAAATGCGATATTTAAAACATCAACACTAAAATACTCCTCTAATTTATATGAAAACCCTAAAGGATCGTTTAGTTTTATCAATCCAGAAATAATAAATAAAACACCAACAAATACTCTTGATATGTTTACTAAAATCTTCATTCCTTTTTCTTTATATTTTTGACTAAATTATTTTTCATTTAAATGTATTAATGCAAAAACAGCATAATTAATCATGTCTTGATAGTTAGCATCAATACCCTCACTCACCAATGTTTTACCCGCATTGTCTTCAATTTGTTTAACTCGCAATAACTTTTGTAAAATTAAATCGGTTAAACTGCTTACCCTCATATCTCGCCATGCTTCGCCATAATCATGATTTTTATCTTGCATGAGTTGCTTAGTAATGGTTACTTGTTTTTCGTATAATTCGGTAGCCGTTTCTGTAGATAAATCGGGTTGCTCAACCACTCCTTTTTCTAACTGAATTAAAGCCATGATACAGTAGTTTATAATACCAATAAATTCACTCACCTCATCTTCATCAACTTTTCTAACATCATTTTGTTGAAGCCCTCTAATACGTTGTGCTTTAATAAAAATTTGATCGGTAAGTGATGGTAAACGTAATATGCGCCACGCACTACCATAATCCGACATTTTTTTAATAAATAAACTTTTACACGTATCAATTACGGCATCATATTGTTTTGAAGTATCTTGCATGAATTAAAATGTATTTTGCGTAAATTTCGCATAAAAAAATTTAACCATCAAGGTTTCAGGTTTAAAGTTTTAAACTTAGTACAAACACCATACAAAACGGTATAAATGACAATAAACTGTAAAGGAAAACTCATCAATTTAACATCACCAAAAGTGATGGGTATTCTAAATATAACGCCAGATTCGTTCTATGATGGCGGACAACATAAAAACGATACTGATATTTTAAAGCATGTTGAATTAATGCTTAATGATGGAGCAACTTTTATAGATATTGGAGCATACAGCTCGCGTCCTAATGCAGACCATGTTAGTGAAGCAGACGAATTAAAAAGGATCTTACCTATTGTCAATTTAATCTTAAAGGAATTTCCTCAGGTTTTACTTTCTATTGATACGTTTAGAAGTAACGTTGCAAAACAATGCATAGAAGCTGGAGCTGCATTAATTAATGATATTTCTGCAGGAAAATTAGATGATAACATGTTGCAAACTATTGCCAAATTGCATGTTCCCTATATTATGATGCATATGAGAGGAACACCGCAAACCATGCAACAACAAGCAGATTACGATGATATTATTAAAGATATGCTCTTTTATTTTTCCGAACGTATTGCTGCAGCAAAACAATTAGGGATTATCGACATTATTGTAGACCCTGGGTTTGGATTTGCCAAAACTTTGGAACAAAATTATGAATTACTAAATAAACTTGAGCATTTTAAAATAATAGAAAAACCTGTATTAGCTGGTATTTCCAGAAAATCTATGATTTATAAAACTTTAGAAACTTCGGCGAAAGAATCTCTTAATGGCACTACTGTTTTAAATACAATTGCTTTGCAAAAAAATGTTTCGATTTTAAGGGTCCATGATGTTAAAGAAGCCATGGAATGTATTAAATTAGTTGAATCGGTTGGTTAGTTGTTAGTTATTGGTTATTGGTTATTGGTTATTGGAATTTATGAAAAAAATATATATTTTATTTGTCTGTATTATTGTTTTTTCTTGTGGAAATGAAAAAGTCATTCTACTACCGGAAATTAATCACTCAGATATTACAGAAATAAATGATGTATCACCTGCTTATTTATTTTATGATAAGACAAAAAAAGATAGCATTGAGTTGAATAGAAAAAACCTAATCAGTACAACAAATTGGCTAATTAATGTTGACAAACGCTTAACACTTAAACAAGCTATACCTCATATAAAATTTCTTCAAGACAAAAAACAGAATTCAAGTCATAAAAACAAAGATGCTAAAAACTACTTTACTTGTAATGATACTAGTAGAAAAAATTTAGGATTTATTGAGTTTACGAATGTGGTTTATCATGAAGGTAATTCTATTAGTTATTTTTCAAAAATCTCAGATATTCCAACAAAGAAAAGAGTCAATATTATTTATAATGCTTCCCAAAAAATAGAAATTCATGGGTTCAATAAAAACTTAACTTTTAAAGTATCAAACGATAAAGAGTTCTTAAGCGATGTCAAAAGTTTTTTGAATAGTACTGAAGATATAGAAATCGTTATAGAAATTAAAGATAGTATAACTTTTCAATCATATATAACTTTAAAATCTCACTTACTAAAAATAGCAAAACAAAATGTATCAATCCTAAATGACGAATTCATTACTAATTAACCATATTTTCTTAAATTTACCAAAACCCACTACTGTTGGATATTTTTAAAGACATTCTAGACTTACGCCTCATCGATTATGTTGATGTTGTTCTTGTAGCCCTTTTACTTTATTATATTTATAAGCTTGTAAAAGGTACTGTGGCCATTAATATTTTTATAGGTATTATTATTATTTATTTAGTTTGGAAACTTACCGAATTCCTTGATATGGAATTGCTAACTGGTATTTTTGGTGGTTTTATGAAAGTGGGACTTATTGCTTTAATCGTTGTATTCCAACCAGAGATCCGCAAATTTTTATTAATGGTGGGCTCTACCAATTTTAATAGGCGACGCAAATTTTTAAAACAGTTGAAGTTTTTAAAAACCGAAACTAGTGACGAAACCGATATAGATGCTATTATTTCGGCTTGCAATAAAATGGCCATGTCTAAAACTGGTGCTTTAATAGTTTTTGAGAAAAATAATAATCTGGATTTTTTATCATCGTCTGGAGATGAAATGAATATAAAAGTGACTCAGCCTATTATAGAAAGTATCTTTTTTAAAAATAGTCCGTTGCATGATGGTGCCATTATAGTTAATAACAACATTGTAAAAGCAACACGGGTTATTCTTCCTGTAAATAATGAAAAAAATATTCCATTACGTTTTGGTCTCCGTCACAGAGCCGCCATTGGAGTTACTGAAAAAACAGATGCTCTAGCCCTTGTTGTCAGTGAAGAAACGGGGCATATTTCTTATTTTAAAGATGGTGAGTTTGTCGTTTTTGATGATATTAGTCAACTTAACTTAATGATTAAAGAAGATCTATCCTAATGACATGTAAAAACTGTGATACTTCGTTATCTGCGGAAAGTGATTTTTGCCATATCTGTGGTGCGAAGGTTATCAGAAATAGATTAACCATAAAAAATTTATTTGAACATTTTAGTGAAACGTTTCTTAATTATGATAATAAATTACTTCAAACTTTTATTATGCTCTTTAAGAAACCTGAAGATGTTATTGGAAGCTACATCAATGGGACTCGCAAAAAGTATGTGGATGTTATTAGCTATTTTGCTATTGCCATAACGGTATCTGGATTATATCTTTTTATCCTAAATAATTTTTTTCCTAAAACCTTGGACTATTCCATGTTCGCAGCTGCTGGTCAAGAAGAATTTAATAAAAAAAGCATAAGCTTTGTACAAGAGTATATGTCGCTTTTAATGATGCTTTATGTTCCTCTTTATGCGGTAATGGCTCGAATGACATTTATCGGTATTAAAAAATTTAACTTTACAGAATTACTTGTTGTATTTTTATACTTGCAAGCTCAAATGTCAATAATAACTGCCATAACTAGTGTTCTTTTTTCTTCCGTTGGAATCAATCAAGGTATCGTTAGTGTCGTTTCTATCCCCTTGATGATATTATATTCAGCATTTTGTTTAAAACGACTATATAACCTAAACTTCCGAAATATTTTTTTGCGAACGCTTTTATTTTTGGTCATTCTGGGTATTACCTTTTTTGTAATTGAAATAATTATGCTAGGCATCATGTATAGCAATGGTAGCCTTCAAGAATTGATTGAAGCTCAAAAAGCTGCAAAGTAAATAATTATACAACTTCCTTCTGCAAAAACTGAACTTCGTATAAATTTTTATAGTATCCGTCTTCTTTTTTGAGTAACTCTTTATGAGTTCCCTGCTCTACTATATTACCAGCATCCATAACTATAATTTTATCAGCTTTTTTAACGGTTGCCAATCGGTGTGCAATAACAATTGAGGTTCTGCCTTTAGTAATTTTATCTGTGGCATTTTGAATGAGTTGTTCTGAATATGAATCGACAGATGATGTCGCTTCATCTAACACCAAAATACTAGGATTCGTAACATAAGCTCTTAAAAACGATATGAGTTGTCGTTGACCAGAAGATAACATAACACCTCTTTCTTTTACATTATAGTGATACCCCTTTGGTAAACTCATTATAAAATCATGAATACCAATATCTTTAGCCGCTTGTTGAACTTGTGTTTCTGTAATTTCCGGATGATTTAATGTAATATTATTTAAAATAGTATCTGCAAATAAAAATACATCTTGTAATACCACAGCTATTTGAGTACGCAACGATTCTAAAGTAACTTGTTTAATATCAATACCATCAACATAAATAACACCATCCTTAATTTCATAAAAACGATTTAATAAATTAATAATGGTGGATTTACCTGCTCCTGTTGCACCAACGATAGCAACAGTTTCACCCGCATTCACATCAAAAGAAACTCCTTTTAAAACTTCTTCATCTTCCACATAGCTAAAAAAGACCTTATCAAATTTTATATGGCCTTTAAAATGCGCTGCAACATGCGTTCCTGTATCATCAATTTGCGAAGTGGTATCTATAACTTTGAACACTCTAGTTGCAGCTACCATTCCCATTTGTAGTGTATTAAACTTATCAGCTATTTGGCGTAATGGTCTGAATAACATAGGGACATACATGATAAATGCCACCAAAACACCTTCAGTAACTTTTCCCTCCAGCACAACATTTAACCCCCCGTACCAAGCTATCAAACCAATGGTAATTGACGACGAAAGGTCTGCTATAGGAAAGAAAATAGAGTTGTACCAAACGGTTTTTAGCCAACCTTTTTTGTGCCTCTCGTTTATTTTTTTAAAGTTTTTATATTCAACAGCTTCACGGGTAAATAATTGCAAAATCTTCATACCTGTTAACCGTTCTTGCACAAAAGAATTTAAATTAGAGACTTCTGTTCTCACCTCTTCAAAAGCTTTCTTCATATACTTTTGAAAAATACGCGTTGCATATAATAATAAAGGCAACATGATAAATACAATCAAGCTCAATCTCCAATTCGTATAAACCATAACCCCAAAAACTGCCGCCATGGTAAGTAAATCTCTAAAGATCATGAATAAACCCTGACCAAAAATATCGGCAATACGTTCCATATCGGTCACCGCTCTCGTAATGAGTACTCCTACTGAAGAATTATCATAATACTTCATTTTAAAACGCAATAAATGATCGAATAATTTTATACGAACATCTACGACTAAACTTTGTCCTAACCAGGCCGCATAATAAATAAAGGCTAATTGAAATATTGTTTGAAAAATTAAAATAGCAAACATGATCATAATGTAAAAGAGAAACTCATTAGAGTTCTCGCCTGTAATACTATCATCAATAGCCAATTGAGTTACGCGAGGCGTGGCAGCACTAAAAACAGCCAATAGAATAACTAAAAGCACCAGCCCTAAAAAAACGAATTTATAAGGCTTTATATATTGAAAAAGACGTTTAAACAAAGTAACGTCGAATATTTTCTCTTGTTTTTTACTCATTTATCTTTATATCGTTAGGATATGTTACTTCTGTTAAATATAACCCGTGCGCGGGAACAGAAAACCCGGCTTCACTCCTATTTTTAGATTTAATAATGGTGTGTAAATCTTCAACATCCATTTTACCCAAACCTATATAAATCATGGTACCCACAATGGCACGTACCATATTACGCAAAAATCTATCGGCTTTTATTACAAAATGAAGCTCATCATTTTTTAAAGTCCATGTTGCTTTCATGATATCACAATAATACGTTTTTACATCGGTATTACTTTTTGAAAAGCATTGAAAATCTTTATACTTAAATAAAATCCCTGCAGCTTTGTTCATTTTTTCGACATCCAAATCTTGCTTCACAAAAAAACTATTATCAAACGAAAACACATCCTTTTTTAGTGCTATTCTATATAAATAAGTTCTACTTACTGCATCAAAACGAGCATGGGCTTCATCTTTTACATTAAAAATATTATGAACAGCAATATCTTTTGGTAAATAAGAATTCAATTTATAAGCTAAATTCGTTTTGTTAAAAACAGCATGGGTATCAAAATGAGCAAACATTTGGGAAGCATGTACACCCGTATCTGTACGCCCTGCCCCCATAATAGAAATAGTTTCTTTTAAAAGCATTGACAATGCTTTTTCCATAACTTCCTGTACTGAAATATCTTTTGGTTGATTTTGCCAACCGTGATATGCACTACCATTATAAGAAAGTTCTATAAAATACCTCAATCTGATTTAATACTTTTGTAAAATGAATACCATACCTATTTAAATTTACTCTACAGTCTATTTAAACAACATATTGGTATGCAAAGATAGATAGTTTTGTTATTCCTGCGAAGACAGACATCTTAATTATATATTAAAAGATTTTAAAATCAACTATGATAAAAATATTATTACTTTCCGATACCCATAGTTATATCGACAACGATATTTTAAAATATGTAAAACAAGTAGATGAAGTTTGGCATGCAGGAGATATTGGCGACCTAGAAGTAACGGATACTATAAAAAAATTAAAGCCTTTGCGTGCTGTTTTTGGTAATATTGATGATAATAAAGTGAGAATGGAATTTCCAGAAAACAATCGTTTTATGTGTGAAGGTGTTGATGTTTGGATAACACATATTGGAGGGTATCCAAATGCTTATAACATAAGGGTTCGAGACGAAATAAAGCTAAACCCACCTAAGCTCTTTATTTGTGGCCATTCACATATATTAAAGGTAATGCCCGACAAAAAATTACGTTTATTACATATGAATCCTGGAGCTGTTGGTAAACATGGTTTTCATAAAACACGTACGATGCTGCGTTTTACTATTGATGGTAGTAAAATTGACAATTTAGAAGTCATCGAATTTAATAAACGTTAAAGCCTTCCTAAATCTCTTCCCAAAGAGAAGGACTAACTCACTATTGCTACATATAATGCTTCAAGCATATTTTACATATTTTTATATAGAGTTGAGTGGGGTCAAGAGCAATTGTTGTGTGGCGTTGAATCATTTATTCATTCAGCTGAAACTTCTTAATTTCTAACAGGCACCCTAAGCCTAAACCTTCATTTTCTATGCTTCTTATATTAACCAATGATTTTTGATTAAACACAACTTTTGAGCATGATCCGTTGAGTGTTTCCCTCCTTTGGAGGGATTAAGGGAGGCTTATAAAAAAACCCAAAGCTTTCACTTTGGGTTTTAACGCACTAATACTACTAAGATGTTAGGTTTATCGTAATCGATCTACAGATTTTACGAGATCTTCATCCTTTTTGATGGCCTTATTGGCTAATGCCAAAAACACGATAGAAACAATAGGAAGAATCATCCCAATACCTTTCTCAGAAACCGCCGTTTCTCCAGATATGTTTAGAGATTGATATACAAAAAATCCTAGTAAAATAAAGTTTAATATGATGTTAAGTCGCCCCAAAACAAATTGAGACTTCCTATTTTTGTACATAAATATAGCTATTAAAGATAATATTGCAGAGCCTAAAAAGAATCCTAAGTATAGAATATCATCTTTAGCAAACATCGTAATACCTTCATCCGTAATCCACAAATGAAAGACAAAAATTAGACCAACAGAAATTCCTGCCGCCATTAAAAGGTATATAGTTTGAATACGCTGTAACATATAGTTTTAAAAACCTGAAAGCAAAAATAATAGTTTCTTTTATAAAAATACTCTTAAAACTTAAAATAAAGTTGTATAATTGCAGTAATAATTCTCAACAACCGCTATTACAAGTGGTTAATTCTTCAGAAAATAAGAAATCATTTTTCAGAATTACTCAAAATTTGTATTCAAAATATATTCAATTAAAGCATAAATGTTTGAAATTTCACAATTAAAAGAAAAGAAACTCTCTGATTTACAAGAGATTGCAAAAAAAATGAACGTTCCTAAATACCGTTCACTAAAAAAACTAGATTTAGTTTACCAAATACTAGATCAACAAGCTGCTGATCCAAAAGCGGTTAAAGCTGCTGTTTTACCAGCTGAATCAACAGAAAATAAAACAGCAAGTAAGCCAACTGAAAATAAACCAGCAGCAAGAAAACCTAGACAACGTGTTCAAAAACCTGCTAAAAGTACTCCTGTAAAAAACGAAGCAAAAAATTCAACAGATAAAAAGGTTGAAGCTCCTAAAACTACAGAAAAGACAGAAACCCCTAAAGCAGTTGAAAAGGTTAACGCTCCTAACCCTGTTCCTAAACAGAATAAAGATGAGCAAAAACAAGACAACAACCCAAACAAACAAAGAAACCAAAACGATAATCAGCAAAAACCGCATCAAAGAAGGGACAAAAATCAGCATAGAAATCAAAAAAATGGTAATGTTGATTCTGGTAATAAAGATGGTAGAAACCGCTACAGAGAGCCAGATTTTGAATTTGATGCGATTATAGAAAGTGAAGGTGTTTTAGATATTATGCAAGATGGTTACGGTTTTTTACGATCTTCAGATTATAACTATCTATCATCACCAGATGATATCTATGTTTCGCAATCACAAATTAGATTATTCGGTTTAAAAACTGGTGATACCGTTCTTGGTCATGTAAGACCTCCAAAAGAAGGTGAAAAATATTTTCCATTAATTAAAGTAAGCAGGATTAATGGACAAAACCCTAATGTTGTTAGAGACCGAGTGTCTTTCGAACATTTAACACCATTATTTCCACAAGAGAAGTTTACTTTGGCCGAAAAGCAGAGTACTATTTCTACCAGGATAATGGATTTGTTCTCTCCAATAGGAAAAGGACAACGTGGTATGATTGTATCACAGCCAAAAACAGGAAAAACGATGTTATTAAAGGATGTTGCAAATGCTATAGCAGCCAATCATCCTGAAGTATATCAAATGATTTTACTAATTGATGAACGTCCTGAAGAGGTAACAGATATGCAACGTAATGTACGTGGCGAAGTTATTGCTTCCACCTTCGATAAAGAAGCTCATGAACACGTGAAAATTGCGAACATCGTACTAGAAAAAGCTAAACGATTAGTTGAATGTGGTCATGATGTTGTTATTCTATTAGATTCTATTACGCGTTTAGCAAGAGCCTACAATACGGTTCAACCAGCCTCAGGAAAAATATTAAGTGGTGGTGTAGATGCCAATGCGCTCCATAAGCCAAAACGTTTCTTTGGTGCTGCCAGAAATATCGAAAATGGTGGTTCTTTAACCATTATCGCAACAGCATTAACTGAAACTGGTTCTAAAATGGACGAAGTCATCTTCGAAGAATTTAAAGGAACTGGTAACATGGAATTACAGTTAGATAGAAAAATTTCTAACCGTAGAATATTCCCAGCTATCGATCTTACATCATCAAGTACACGTCGTGACGATATACTACTAGACGAAAGTACGATTCAACGTATGTGGGTCATGCGTAAGTATCTTGCAGATATGAACCCAGTTGAAGCTATGGAATTTATTAACGATCGTTTCAAGCAAACACGAAATAACGAAGAGTTTTTAATATCTATGAATGGATAACATTCATATATAAATAAAATAAATACAAAAGCCTTAACATATTAATGTTGAGGCTTTTTCTTTAGCCAAAAAGCTTTTATATAATCTTTAACAAGCTAGTTTATAAAGATATAAAGATTCGTTATCTTAGTGTTTATATAATAGATATATTAATATTAACTATATATCTATGTTAGCACCATTTGAAAAAAAACAAGAAATGAAAGTTACAGCTGAACACAATGAACAAATAGCCAAAATAACATTTAGCTCAGTTTATCCTCATTATGTCACAAAGGTGGAGAAGAAAGGAAGAACAAAGGAAGAATTACACCAAGTAATTGAATGGCTAACTGGTTTTGATGAATTAAAAACACAAAAATTCATTAATGAAAAGGTAACATTTCAAACATTCTTCCAAAACGCTAAATTGAATCCGAACGCTCACCTTATTAAGGGAGTGATATGTGGTTATCGAATTGAGGAAATAAATAATTCGTTAACTCAACAAGTCAGGTTTTTGGACAAGTTGGTAGATGAATTGGCTAAAGGGCGAAAAATGGATAAAATTTTACGAGAAGAAAAAAAGACCAAAAATTCATCAAAGAAGAAGTCAAAATAGTAGTGGGGATTTAGAAAATAAAAAGCAAAAACACAACGAAGATGCATAAAAACAATTACCTAATTTTGGACTTAACCAAAGGTAATTACACGTTCGTTTGATATGTTTGATTTTCTTGTAAAAAATCCTCGCACGTAAACTCGTAACTATTCTTATACGCTACCGTTCTTGTAGGCAAATAGTAATCTGAAAGTTAGATAAGAAATTGGATATTTATGAAAAAAGAGGTTTTAGTAATTTTAGGTAGTCCTAATTCACCTTCCGGTAAGTTAAGTGATATTTCAATAAGCAGATTGAATTACTGCATCAATCGCTATCAGAAGCGGAACCTAATACTTTGTACTGGCGGATGGGGTAAACATTTTAACCTCTCAAAAAATTCACATGCATCATTTGCGAAACAATATTTAATTAAAAATGGACTTTTAGAAGAAGATTTTTTAGATTTTGCTTTGTCAGGAAATACGGTTGACGACGCTGTAAAAATAAAACCGATTATATCAAAATTGGGAAAAATCAAATTAACAATAATTACTTCTGATTATCATTTAAAAAGAGTGAAACTAATTTTTAATGAAATACTAAAAAGCTACACTATGGATTTTATTGGTGTAGAAAGTCATTTGGAACAAGAAGCATATAATGCGCTCATACAGCACGAAAAAAGCGCCATAAATTCTATTCTAAAAAACGGGCTTTATTATTAATTAGAGTAATAGAATAGTGTTTAGAAGCATTAAAAAGCTAGCCAATATTCAAAACAGATTCATAGTACTTTTTCTGAATTGATAAATATATAAGATGAAAATATATAAAGAACAGAAAGCCTACTTGTAACAAAAAATGTATGATACAGCTGCCCTATAGGACGACAATGTAGCATACTAACTATTACTGCAAGCACCACAAAACTGAAAACAGAATCATAAAATTATTATGAAATATTTTTATTAGTTAGGATTCCTTACTATATTTGCATCAGCAATTTTGCTTAAACCATTTAAACAATTAATTATGAGTAAATCAATCTTTTATCACGCCGGATGTCCAGTATGCATAAGTGCAGAACAAGACATACTTAACCTTATTAACCCTTCAGATGTTGAAGTTGTAAATTTCGCTGATGATAAATCTCGAATAAATGAAGCCGAAAAAACAGGTGTAAAATCTGTTCCTGCATTGGTAACTCCAAATGGAAATGTTCTTCATATCAATTTTGGGGCATCTATGGAAGATGTTAAAGGGTAAAAAATTTGCTGTTTATAGTTAGGAATCCTACTTATTTTAGAATTCCTAACTATAAAAACTTAGAAAAAATAGAAATTATGAAAGTATCAGTTTGGGACACCTATTTGAAAAGAGAAAATGGATTAATTATGCATTTTGATATTCTTGTTGACAATAAATTGACTGATGAAACCAAAATACTTGATTTTGGCAAGAATTATTTGAAAAACAAATCATTTAAAAGTGAAGCATTGACATCAAAAAAATGTGTATTCTGTCATATTGAAAATGCATCAGAATTAGTTATAAAAGAAATTAAAACAAAAGGTTATTACATAATCGAAATGGAAAATTGTAATTAACTATTTGAATAAAATAATTAGGATTACTAACTTTACCTGCAGAACTAAATAATTCGGCAGGTATTTTTATCAATGGAAAAAAGTGTTTTCAATATAGAATTTCAACAGAAAAGCATCACAAGTAAAATTGTTGTTGGTTTGGAGCGTATATCAGAAGTGTTTAAAAGTTTGCTTTGGGAGCACGCAAAAGTTATTGGTTTAAGCCCTATTCAAATTCAAATACTAATTTTCATTGCTTATCATAAATCCGAACTTTGCAATGTTAGTCATTTAGCAAAGGAATTCAATATTACAAAACCAACAGTAAGTGATGCCATTCGAATGCTGGATAAAAAGAAATATATCACTAAAGATTATTCTTTATCAGATAGTCGGAGTTATTCAATTTTATTATCTGATTTAGGTAAGAAGATGGTTTCAGAAACTGAAAATTTTGCAAACCCAATCGAAAAACAACTAAAAAATATTGAAACAGCAGATTTAGAAAATGTATTTGAAACATTGAGTAAGTTAATTCATCAGTTGAATAACAATAGAATCTTAACTGTTCAGCGAACCTGTTTTAGCTGTAATTTTTATGACAAATCTGAAAACAGGAATTATTGTAACCTGATGGAAAAAGAATTATTGACTCCTGATATTCGATTGGATTGTCCTGAATATGAAGAAAAATCAGCAGGAAACAATGTATAAAAGTTAATGTCATATGGTAGCATCTGGTACTTTTTTTGATATATCAATATAGACTGCTTCATTATAATTTTTTATATTTTTACAATTAGAGCTAATAAATAGGTTGCAAAAATTATTTCCTTTAACGAGTTCTCAAAGACCAGATATTCCAATTAGTTACTATAAACTAAAGGAACATGTTAGCAAACATTACAAAACTGAATGCAAAAAGTTGAAAAGTTCTCACCAGAGATTAACAAAGTTTACTTTATAGAAAAGCATACTCTCATTCATATTCTATCAGGTAAAGGTAGCATTCAGGTAGATTTTAAAAATTACTTTGATTGGCAAGAAAAAGCCATCTTTTTAGAAAAGGGACAATACATTAAATTTTTATCTGACGATTTTACAGTTAGAAAAATTGTATTTTCTAATGAAAGTAAATTTTATAACAGTGAAGTTAGAGTGCTATTCAAACATTTGATTTCATTAGGCTATATCGATTTGTTAGAATGTGAGGACTGCAATACTTTTCTATCTGAATCGACATTAACAGATAATTCTGCAGATATTATTGATATATCTTCTAAACAATGGTATTGGCAAAACCCTTTTAAAGCCAACAAAGAAGAATATCAAGTTATTTTTGATACAAAAGAAATTATTGACAAAGAATATTCAAATCATTTAACAGGAAATGATTTAGTTAGTTTAATTAATGATCGTGGTTATAACGCTCAGGCTTTAATTAAAAATAAAATTGGCTTATCTGTTAAGAATTTAATGAACTCAAAAAGGCTTCAAGAAAGTCTAAAGGAAGTTGCGTTTACAAATAAGAATATTCAAGAGGTATCTTATGAATTAGGCTTTAAAGATGATGCCTATTTTAATCGTGTTTTTAAAAATTCAACAGGTCAAACACCAAAGCAATTTAGAGAGCATTTTGATTTCGAAAATCGTGATTTGTTTTCCCAGAATATTATAGAACTTCTTCAAAAATATCATACGCAGGAAAGATCCCTTGGGTTTTATGCTAATAAGATGAATCTTTCGATAAAAGCGTTATCTAACAAAGTACAAGCTAAAATGAGCACTTCTTTAGGTCAATTAATTAGGTTAGAATTAATAAACACTGCCAAATTAATGCTTATTGAAGGAGAAACTATATCTTCAATATCGAGAAGACTAGGCTTTGAAGAGTCTAATCACTTTACAAGGTTTTTTAAACACTACACAGGAACTACTCCAACCGATTTTAAAATAAAGAATTTCTCGAAATAAACTATCCTCGTGGCAGAGTCATAGAGATATACTTTGCTTTAGCCTGTCTTGAGCGTATCCGATAGGCTCAGCACAGATCTCGTTCGTTTCATACCCAATCAAGTTGAGCACAGGTTTTCGACCTTTATGGTCAAAATCGAAATTTTGTTATTTAGATTCCCGTAAAAACGGGAATGACAATCCTGCCGGCAGGCAGGTTCAACGGAAACACCGAGGCAAAGCCTCGGAGAATTTTTTTCGATTAAAAAAGTACAATTCTTAGTCCTTTTTTTGTAGCACCTAAACTTTAATTTTCATCCATTTTTGCAGTGTATTAATCACATAAAATAAAAAAAATGAATATTAAAGAACAAGTACAAAAAATAGATACAATAGTTTCTCAAGGTGCTATTGTAGATGCCCTAAAAGAATTCTTTGCTGACAATGCAAACACATCGGATTATGGAAATGGTGGAACAAAAGGAAAGCTAGAAATGATTACAAAAATGGAAGGTTTTGCTGGAGCAATTGACAAAGTAAATGAGATTACCCATCATCATTCTATAGTAGATGGAAATGTTTCTGCATCCGAATTCACATTCAATTTCGACATGAAAGATGGTAATAAAATTTACTGGCACGAAATCATTCGTAGAATTTGGAATGATGAAGGAAAAGTAACCCATGAGGAATATTTTAACGCAGAGTAAAACGAATATTAACAATTAAAAAAATATAAGATGAAAATTTTAAAAACAACATTAATAGCATTCACAATTTTATTAACCACTAATCTATTTTCTCAAGATAAAATGGCAAACAATATTGACAATAGTAATATTGCACTTAAAGGCTATAGCCCTGTATCGTATTTGGACTTAGGCTTGGCTCAAAGAGGAAATAAAAATTACAAATCTGAACACAAAAAAGTAGTATACTATTTTACATCAGCTGAACAAAAATCAACATTTGATAAAAACCCAACAAAGTATTTACCACAATACGGAGGCTTCTGTGCATTTGGAACTTATGCAGGAGCTAAGTTTAGAATTGACTCAAATAAGTTTTTAGTTCATGACGGAAAGTATTTTTTATTTTTAAATAATGTAGAATTAGATGCTAAACAGCTATGGTTGGCGGAGAGCAATTATGGTAAATTAAAAAACACCGCTGATAAGAATTGGGTTAAGCTAAGTAAAACTCATAATTAATTATAATAAACGTTTGCTGACAACCTATTTAAGTAATAATGGTTTGTAATTTAAGTTGCTATTACTTCAAAAAAAAGACTGTCTAAAAAGACAGTCTTTTTTTTACAAAGAGCCGATGGAGGGACTCCCTTCGACTGCGCTCAGGATAAACTTCTTCTCCCAAGTCAAAAAACAGCTTTAAAACTATTCATTAACTTCTTTTACGCAATTAACTTCTTTGGAGCCGATGGAGGGACTCGAACCCACGACCTGCTGATTACAAATCAGCTGCTCTAGCCAGCTGAGCTACATCGGCTTATTTAACGGTTGCAAATATAATATCTAAATTAATATTTACAAGGCGTCCGTTAAAAAATTTATCCCAATTTATTGATTTTTTCAATTAAGGCTCTGCCTTTAGTTTCTAGCTCAGCATTAATTGCTTTAAAATGCGTTTTTGCATTATCTACATCTTTAGCATTTACTTTAGCTATTAATTCATCAAAAACGGCAATTGCTTCATCAATAATTGCTTCACTCTTCTTTGTATCTTTGTCTGTGTTTGCATATTCCCAAACGTAAACTGCTTCAATAATATCACCTAAAACATAATTAATGTCTTTTTTTAGGTCTCTAACATTTGCCATAATCTGTATTTTTATTTGATTGCAAAATTAAACATAAACTTCCAATAGTGTAGCATTTTTAGCGGCAATTTCATAATCAATAATTGCTGCAGGAAGTAATATTGTTTCTCCTTTTTTAATAGACTCAGAAATACCGTCAACCAAAATCTCTGCATCGCCTTCCACACACATATAGATTACAAATGAATCGTATTCATTTTTCTTTTTAAGTGTTTCAGTGACCTTTAAATAGCTCGTTGTAAAATAAGGACAACTCACCATTTCATTAGATTGATTTTCTGTTTTAGAATATGTTACTCTAAAATTATCAGGCATATTAAAATCGAATGCATCAATTGCTAAATCATTATGTAATTCTCTTTCATTACCAGCATCATCTACGCGATCCCAATCGTAAACGCGATATGTAATATCACTTGTTTGTTGTATTTCAGCTACCATAACCCCAGCTCCTATTGCATGAATACGGCCAACTTCAATAAAATAAGTATCTCCAACTTTTACTTCATCAAAATTTAAAATATCGGTAAGTGTTTTATCTTCTAAATGACTTAAATATTTTTCCGGAGCCATGTCTTGATTAAAGCCAACAATTAAATTGGAGCCTTCATCAGCTTGTAGTGTATACCACATTTCTGTTTTTCCGAAAGAATTATGTCTCTTAGCTGCTAACTCATCATTAGGGTGTAATTGTATTGATAGGTCTTCTCGAGCATCAATAAATTTAATAAGCAAGGGGAATTTATTTCCAAATATCCTATAGTTTTTATCTCCTATTAAATGGCCTTTAAAAGTTTCTAAAAGTTCTTTTAACGAATGTCCTGCTAAACTGCCATTTGATACTATGGATGTATCTCCTTCTACATCACTAATTTCCCAACTTTCACCAATATTTGGCAAATCACTTTCTTTATTTAGGATGGTTTTTAATTTTTGTCCGCCCCAGATTTTATCTTTTAAAATTGGGCTGAATTTGAGAGGGTATAAGGTATTGTTCATTTATTTTCCTGAATAGGTTACAAAATTACGAGGTGTTTCAAAAAGAGTAATCTCCAATTCTAAATATGCAGCCAATTTTGGCTTCACTTTATTGTAGATTACGACAGCTATATTTTCAGCCGTTGGATTTAAATCTTTAAATTCCGGTACTTCTACATTCAAATTTTTATGATCGAAAGCGTCTTCTACTTCAGATTTAATAATATCTTTTAAGATTTTCATGTCAATAACATAACCCGTTTCTTCATCTATCTCTCCTGTAATGCTAACAATGAGTTCATAATTATGACCATGAAAGTTTGGGTTATTACATTTTCCAAAAATAGTGTCATTTTTCTCAAAACTCCAATCTTTTCTATACAAACGGTGTGCTGCATTAAAATGTGCCTTTCTACTAACAGTTACTCTCATTTGGAAATGTTTATATGTTCGTAGAATTTATCAAAAATCACCTTAAACCATGCTGTATACAAGTCCGGTTGAAGCAAAATATCTGCCTTAACTTCTTCTAAAGGCATCCATTTCCAATCTGCTACTTCATCTGGATTAATAATGGGTTCATTATTATAATTACCCAGTAAAACATGATCGTACTCATGCTCGGTTAACCCATTATCAAATGGCGCTTTATAAATAAATGAAATCGATTCCTGTAAGTCTACTACAAATCCCATTTCTTCTTTCAAACGTCTTTTTCCTGCCTCAATATTAGTTTCTCCATCACGTTGATGACTGCAACAAGTATTGGTCCAAAGTCCTGGAGAATGGTATTTTCCTAAAGCCCGTTGTTGTAGCATTAATTCATTTTTATTATTAAAAATAAAAACTGAAAATGCGCGATGCAACAAAGCTTTTTCATGAGCTTCCATTTTTGGCATCAATCCAATTTGCTCATTTCTATCATTAACAAGAATTACTTTCTCTTCTTCCATAGAATAGCAAAAATACCAAGTAAATATTAAAAAACATATTCTAATACCAATTGAATTTCAAAATGACTCATAAATAATTTGAATTATTTTTTGCTTAGATAAGTCAAAAAATCTAAGCATAGCCAAAGTTATGGTTCTGTTTTTTGAAGAAGTATAAGTAAAAAAGAAACGAATTATGCGTGTCATTTTGAGGTTTATTTGGTATAATTAGAATTTTAAGTTAAAGCTTAGCTATAAAATAAAAAAGCATCCATAAATTATTATGAATGCCTTTTTTATGTGTTATGCGCTAAGTCTAGTCTATAACCAATATAAACTCACTTCTTCTATTGGCTTGATGTTCTTCTTCGCTACATTTAACACCTTTTGAACATTTATTTATAAGCTCCGTTTTTCCATATCCTTTTCCTGTTAATCTACTGGCATTTATCCCTCCTTTTATAAGGTAGTCTATCGTAGATTTATTTCTTCTATTGGATAATGCGAGATTATATCTTTTGGATCCTCTGGAATCCGTATGTGACCTTACATCTACCTTTGTTTCCGGAAACTCTTTAAGGTAATTTATAACCTTCGCTAATTCTATTTCGGCTTCTGGCCTTATATCTGATTTATCATAATCAAAATAGATAGCTTTTAAATTTAGTACTTTAAATAAATCTACTTCATTTGGTGCTAGTTTTATGACTAATTTTAATTCTAGTTCTTCTGTATCGATATTAAAAGACTGAATGCCTTCTTTATAATTAACTTTTGTTGCCTGTGATTTATACTCACTATGGCTTCCTGATAATTTCAAACTAAATGCTCCGTTTGTATCTGACTTTAAAGTCTTTACTGCCTCATTTGCATGGTTATAAATCACCACATCTGCATCTGCTATAATTTGATCGGTCTTCTTATCTAATACCTTACCTGTTATGTATTGCTGATATGGGTTTCTTGTAAATTTATAAATATCATCATCACCCTTTCCCCCTTCTCTATTTGACGAAAGATAACCATTTAGCGTTTCTTCGTTTATAATATACTCAAAATCATCTTTTTGACTATTGATTGGTTTCCCAACATTAATTACTTTATTATTTGAGTTGCTTATGTTACCTATATTTTTAAATGCAAATACATCTAAGCCTCCCAATCCTGGATGGCCATCGGATGAAAAATAAAGTGTTCCTTTATCACTTATATAAGGAAAATTTTCTCTGCCTTCTGTGTTTATTTTTGAACCCAGATTTTTTGGTTCACCATAGCTTCCGTCTTCTTTTATCTCTACTACATAGATATCTGAGGCACCCAGGGTACCTTCCATATCTGATGAAAAATACAACTTAGTCTCATCTACACTCAGTGCTGGGTGAGCTACATTGTAGTCATCACTATTAAAGGATAAGGGTTCTATATTTGTCCATAAGCCTTCTTTTAATGTTGCTTTATATACTTTTAGCCCGTGGAGTCTTTTTGAATTCTTCTTAAATTCTCCTTTGTAGTAATTGTTTCTTGTAAAGTATACGGTTTTACCATCTTTGGTAAAGGTTGTTGATGATTCGTGATACTTCGTATTTACTGATCCCTTTATTTCTGATGCTGTGTCATCAGTTTTTAACTCATAGATATCTAAAAAGGGTTGTTCATTCCAATTATATAGATCCTCATTCTCTCCTCTTGAGGATGCAAAAACTAAATGGTCTTGGTAAACGGAGGTTCCAAAATCTGAAAATTCTGTATTGATTTCTAAATTATTCATCTCAAAATTATCAGAGCGCTTATCTATTGTTTTTAAATAATCTGATTTAAACAATTTACTTCTGGTATCTTCTGGTTTTAAAGCTATAAATTCTCTTAGTACTTTATCGGCTTTATCGTAATCACCTATCCCTTTTAAGGCTTGTGAGTATCTAAAGTAATTTTCAGGATCTAAGTTTTCTTCTTTTAAATCTATTAATTCGCCATACCATTTTGAAGCGGCTTCCATTTTACTATTATAGTAAAAGGAATTTGCTAAACTTTCTAATAACCGTGGTGATTTATTACCTGACTCTGCTGCTGCTAATAATTGCTCTGTCGTTTTTACATAAGACAGATTATTGTATGTCTTCTTTGCTCGTTTGGTTATACCTTTTTGAGAAAAGGCTACATTAACTAATAGTAATGTTAATAACGGTAGTATGAATATTCTTTTTTTCATGGCCTTTGGCTTTTTAGAAGAATCTTGGTGATAATATTCTTCCTATTCGTTGCAATTCAAATCTTAACATGATTTCATGTGAACCACTATTATAACTATTCAAATCTGTGGTCGTTAAATCGTAGGCGTATCCTATAAAAAGGTCGTCGCTTATTTGAAACCCTGCTAAGCCACTAATGGAATCATCCCATCTATAGCCTAAACCCAGGGTTAGTTTTTCATGAAATAAGGCATTTATCGATAAGTCTGCTATTAGTGGAGCTCCTGATACACCTTTTACTAAAACAGCTGGTTTTAACTTTGTGTTTTCACTCACATCAAATACATAACCTCCTATTAAAAAATAGTGTAAGCGTTCGGTGGCTATGGATTCTTGTACACCATCATAATGTTCTGTTGTAAAAAAGTTCGGGACAGACATTCCTAAATACCATTGTTCTGAATGTAAATATAAACCGGCACCTATGGTTGGCGAAAACAAATTTAGATTGTCATTAAAAACTCGGTCCGGGTATTGAAATACGCCTTTGCTCCAATCTGTGTCTAGTAAATGAAAGCCTCCTTTTAATCCAAATGATAGTTCTGTACCTCTTATTTCATCTATAGGGATTGTATATGAGAAATTAACATCCACATTGGTTTCACTCGATGGACCTAATTTATCACTTACTAGGTTTAATCCCAATCCCAAACGCTTGTTTCTTAATGGAGAATGGGCTCCAAAGGTGATCGTCTTTGGAGCACCCTCGATACCAACCCATTGGGTGCGATATAAACCTGTAATACTTAAAACGTCTCGCTGACCTGCATAAGCTGAGTTTACACTCATTGTATTATACATGTATTGTGTGTATTGTGGGTCTTGTTGTGCGCTTAGCTCCATAGATAATAGTAATGCAAACACTACTAAAATTAAGCTTTTCGTTAATGATGATTGTTTTATCATTTTTAATTTCTTTAGTTATTTGTTTTCTATTTTATCTATTTATGTATAACCAACCTACTTTTGGCTTGGATCCGTCTCCTAAGTCTAATACGTAGTAGTACGTACCTACTGGTAACTTTTCTGTGCCGTTTATTGTTGATCTACCATTTGAGGTCCCGTCAAAGTCATTATCATAATTGTTCTTTTTATAGACGATATTTCCCCAGCGATTATAAATCTCTAATCTGTTATTCGGATAGTTAGTGATACAGTTTATCACTAAGAATTCATTAACACCGTCTCCGTTTGGTGAGAATTCATTAATCACTATTAAACAACCTAATTCCGTCTCTGTAGGATCATCCTCTGTATTGCCATCAACATCATCACCATCATCACTTACATCGCTTATGGTTTCAAAACTTGGAGTGATTCCTGAGACCTCTGCACTATTGATTAAACCTCCTGCATTGATCGCCAGTTGGCTAATTTCAAAAGTTGCTGTGTAGGTTGCTATCTCTCCTACTAATAAGGTCCCTTCAACACTACCTAGATCAGCGTCATCAAATACCGGCCCTTCTGTTAATATCAGAGGATTACCGTTTATATCTGTAAATGTATCTACCAATGTTATGTTGGTTATGGTTACATTTCCAGTGTTTTCTACCTCGATGGTATACGTAATGGTATCACCTAATCCTGTGTCGGAATCATCGGCCAGTTTGGTTACTTCCAGTGCTCCAATACAATTAGCTGTTGTCGTTACTGCTACGGTGATATCTGTTGGCCTGTATGAACATGGGTCTAATGGGTCCGTTGGTGTTCCTCCGCCTGGTGGAGTTAATTCATCTCCGTTTGTTACACCGTCTCCATCACAGTCTGCCGCTAAAAACACTGCATCTGGTGTTAAGGTGATATCGCTAGTAATGAAATCACATGGCTCATTTGGGTCTGTTGCACTCTCGCCATCTGGTGGCGTTAACTCATCGCCGTTAGTCACACCGTCTCCATCACAGTCTGCCGCTAAAAAGGCTGCATCTGGTGTTAAGGTGATATCGCTAGTAATGAAATCACATGGCTCATTTGGGTCTGTTGCACTCTCGCCATCTGGTGGGGTCAGTTCATCTCCGTTTGTTACACCGTCTCCATCACAGTCTGCCGCTAAAAAGGCTGCATCTGGTGTTAAGGTGATATCGCTAGTAATGAAATCACATGGCTCATTTGGGTCTGTTTCACTCTCTCCATCTGGTGGGGTCAGTTCATCGCCGTTAGTCACACCGTCTCCATCACAGTCTGCCGCTAAAAAGGCTGCATCTGGTGTTAAGGTAATATCGTTAGTAATAAAGTCACATGGATCATTTGGATCTGTCGCACTCTCACCATCCGGTGGGGTCAGTTCATCGCCGTTTGTTACACCGTCTCCATCACAGTCTGCCGCTAAAAAGGCTGCATCTGGTGTTAAGGTAATATCGTTAGTAGTAAAGTCACATGGATTATTTGGATCTGTTGCACTCTCGCCATCCGGTGGGGTCAGTTCATCGCCGTTAGTCACACCATCTCCATCACAGTCTGCCGCTAAAAAGGCTGCATCTGGTGTTAAGGTAATATCGTTAGTAATAAAGTCACATGGATCATTTGGATCTGTTGCACTCTCACCATCCGGTGGGGTCAGTTCATCTCCGTTTGTTACACCGTCTCCATCACAGTCTGCCGCTAAAAAGGCTGCATCTGGTGTTAAGGTGATATCGCTAGTGATAAAGTCACATGGATCATTTGGATCTGTTGCACTCTCGCCATCTGGTGGGGTCAGTTCATCTCCGTTTGTTACACCGTCTCCATCACAGTCTCACTAAATTAATCTATTTTTATAAAATTCCTTAGAGTAGTAATTTAATAATTTTCTCAGGTTTTTGATCCTGTTAAACAGGAAACATCTACAAAAAAATTTCGTAAACTGAGTATGAATTAATAGCTACCGCCACAATTAAAGAAGGATGGCATTTATATTCTCAAACAGTTCTAGAAGATAGGCCACACCAGCAATTTTCGCATTTGAAAGTTATAAGAATTATCTAAAAAAAAGGATACAAAAGAAGAGAAAGGGTATAACCGTATATGATAAAACGCTCTAAAAAGTGTATTAAGTATTTATCCGACAAAGTTGAGTTTAAATAGAGGATTGAGCTTGAAACGACGAACAACTTTTCTATAAACACTAAGGTAGAATTTATGGTATACGATGATGAAAAATATTTACCTCCAAAAGAAGTAGTACTAGAATTTACTATTAACCAACCTAATGATGGATCAATCCCAAGAGAACTTTCAGTAGGTCAATGTATGGATCCAAGAGGCTTTTTTGTGCAAAAATATTATTCTTATTTCAATTCACACACAACTTTTGGATTGATCCCATTTAATTTAAAAACACGTTAGATTAACTAGAATTTTTGCTTAAACACAACAATTAGGCATGATCTCTTTTGTTTTTGATACGTTATTTCTTATAAAAGCTTGTCAAGTACTACAAAATATATTAAACAAAAAAGCCTCACCTTTTCAAGTGAAGCTTTTCGTGAGCCCTGAAGGATTCGAACCTTCGACCGCCTCCTTAGAAGGGAGGTGCTCTATCCAGCTGAGCTAAGAGCCCTAAAAGAAAACATTTCCGATTTCTGGTGTGCAAATATAAAATTAACTACATATCTAACCAAAAGAAATGTTCATAAATTTTATCAATAATTCATAATACTTTAAAAACCTTGGTTCTAGCTTTAATTATTCATTTATTCTAATTATTTTCAAATTAATATATAATAAAAAACACCATTTAAATGGTGTTTTTTATAGATATCTATTTATTTGACTACCAAAATAAAGCGTATAAAACGGTTAGTATAATCATAATTGCAAACGAACCAATATTAAATAATGGTGTCGTTTTAAATAATTCTTTAGTAAGCGGAATACCTTTAGGGTCTTCTGCTCCTTTATTTTGCATATTACTTAATACGACTATAACTAGCATCGTTAATAACGTTGTTATCCCCATTTGATGCATCCATGGCTCAAATATTGGAATAGGTAAGAATTTAAGTGCCAATGCAATTGGAATAGATAAGACGGCTCCCCAAATGGCAGCATTATTCGTGGTTTTTTTCCAGAATAAACCTAAAATAAACACGGCTAATATACCCGGACTCACAATGCCCGTGTATTCCTGAATGAACTGAAATGCCTGATCGATACCTCCTAAAAGCGGCGCAACAATGACGGCAATTATTAAAGCTACTGCTGCAGAAATACGTCCAACATTTACGGTCGTTTTATCATCAGCATTTTTATTAACATATTGCTTGTATATATCCATAGTAAAAATGGTTGATGTTGAATTTAACATAGAAGCTAAAGAAGATACAATAGCAGCAGCTAAAGCAGCAAAAGCAATACCTTTAAGTCCTGTTGGCAAAAACTGTAACAACCAAGGATATGCTTTATCTGCTTGCTCTGTTGTTGGCAAATTTAACATTCCTGCCTCTCCCAAATTAGCCATAATCGAAGGATCGTTTACCATAACATAAGCTGCAATACCAGGAACAACTACAATTAATGGAATGATAAGTTTTAAAAACGCTGCCAATAAAATCCCTTTTTGAGACTCTTTTAAAGATTTAGCTGCTAAAGTCCTTTGTATAATATATTGATTGAAACCCCAATAGTATAAATTAGCGACCCATAAGCCCCCTATTAATACCCATATACCAGGTAGATTTATATAGTTGTCATTACTTTCTTCTAGTATCATATGAAATTTTTCGGGAGCCGCTTCTACAACTTTAGAGAACCCTGCTAAAACACCTTCGCCTCCAGATACCGTATTCAATGCTAAATAAGTAGTAAACAAACCTCCTAATACTAAAAATACAACTTGTATAACATCGGTCCAGGCAACAGCGGATAAGCCTCCATATAAAGAATAGGCTGCGGCAAATAACGCTAAACCAATAATAGCATACATCATATCAACCCCCATAATAGTTTCTATAGCCAACCCTCCTAAATATAGCACTGAAGCTAGATTTACAAAAATGTAAAGTGCTAACCAAAATACAGCTAGTATCGTTTTTAAATTCGTTGAAAATCGTTTTTCAACAAACTCGGGAATCGTATATAAGCCTTTTTCTATAAAAATTGGCAAGAAATATTTACCGACAATGATTAGAGTTAAAGCTGCCATCCACTCATAAGACGCAATCGCAAGCCCTAAAGCAAATCCGGATCCTGACATTCCAATAAACTGTTCTGCTGAAATATTTGCTGCAATTAGTGATGTACCAATGGCCCACCATGGCAAAGATTTACTTGCTAAGAAATAATCTTCGGCATTTTTTTGATGCCCTTCTTTATCTCTAGATACCCACAACCCTACTCCTAAAATTAAAATGGCGTAGGCTATAAAGACTACATAGTCCCACATTTCGAATCCTGCTGTCATAGTAAAATAAATTATTTTGATTAATTAATATTTAAGACTCAAATATAAAGATTAAATTTAGAAATAATGCATGCTTGCCTTAAAAAAACCAAACTAGTAGGGTCTAGTAGGTTTTTTTAAAAAAATAATGATACATTTGTAGTGGTATATGATAAAGATCAAGAAAAAAATAGGCGTTCCAAAATACAAGCAAATAATCAACTCCATTGAAGATGCTATCCTTTCTGGTGCTTTAAAAAAAGGAGATCAAATTCCTTCTATTAATAGTATTAAAGACACCCATAAGCTTTCGAGAGATACTGTTTTAATGGCGTTTAATGAGTTAAAAAACAGAGGTATCATTCAATCTGTAGTTGGAAAAGGATATTATATAGCTAGTGAAAATATAAACGTTACCCAAAAGATATTTTTGCTTTTTGATGAATTAAATGCCTTTAAAGAAGATTTATATAATTCGTTTTTAGAAAATTTAGGAGGTAATATTCAAGTAGATATTTTTTTCCATCATTTCAACGAAAACTTTTTTAGCAAGTTAATTAATGATAACGTTGGTGACTACAACTATTATGTAATCATGCCAGCAAACTTGACAAATACAAACAAGGATATAAAAAAATTACCAAGCGATAAGGTCTATATTTTAGACCAAGTACATAAAGACTTATTAGAATATTCGGCCATTTATCAAAACTTTGAAAAAGCCATTTTTAATAATCTCACTAAAGCATTACATCTCATAAGGAAATACGAAAAAATAATTCTAATTTTTTCTGAAGACAAACAACCTCAAGGTATGCTAAAAGGGTTTAGTTCCTTTTGTAAAGAAAATGAAATACCTTTTGAAGTTATAAATTCACTAACAAATAAAGTTTTAATAAAGGGAGAATTATACATCATGCCAGATGATAAAAGCTTACTCCAAATTATAAAAAAAATGAAAAGTAAAAACTTTTCACTGGCAAAAGATATTGGTATTATTTCGTACAATGACACCTTACTTAAAGAAATTGTAGAAGGTGGTATTACAACCATTTCTACAGATTTTAATAGGATGGGACAACGTTTAGCAGAAATGATAACTAATAAAGAAAAAGTTAAGATAGAGAATCCTAACAGACTAATTATCAGAAACTCATTATAAAAAAAATAGTGTACAAAATTAATCACAATAAAGCTTTAAATCTTTTAGAGGTTGAAAACTCCGAAAACAAGGTATATGGAAAAATCCACCTTAATTCCGGGGCCAGTTTGCAAGAGTTAACATTAAAAGGGCATGCCATTATAAAAGATTTATCGCCATTAACTTATGCCAACACCTATGCTTCTTCAATTTTATTTCCTTTTGCTAACAGAATTAAAGATGGCGTATATACTTTTAACAATAAAGCGTTTCAATTTGAGATAAACCAAAAAGAAGAAAATAATGCACTTCATGGATTGGTTTACAATAAAACGTTTCAAATTATAAATCAAGAAACTAGTAATGATTCAGCATCTATTTTACTAGAATACAACGAAACTGAATTATCTATTGGATTTCCTTATACCTATACTATTCAGTTAAAATATATTTTCACTTCAAATAACTTAAGTTTAAATGTATCTGTAAAAAATACAGATTCGAAAGCATTTCCTTATACTTTAGGATGGCATCCTTATTTTTTAAGTGACAACTTATTCAATAGCTCACTAGATTTTAATAGTACTAAAAAAATAGTTTTAGGTGAAAGAAACATCACTACTGGTGTTGAAGATTTCGAATTAAAAGATGCATTTAATATTGAAGATAAACCATTGGATGATTGTTGGATTTTGAATTCAAATGAGGTGACATTCAACACTCCAAAATATCAATTAATAATGAGATCTTCTGCAAAGAATAATTTCCTCCAGGCTTATACCCCTTCTAAATTAAATACAATAGCTATTGAACCTACAACAGGAGTTTCAGACAGTTTTAATAATAATATAGGGCTAGAGGTTTTAGATGCAAATGATACTTATCATATTAACTGGAGTTTAAAAATAAAATAACATATACTAAAATGAGTGCTATATTGATTAATGATGTAAAAACAACATTCATAGAAACATTTAAAACCGAACCTATTCTTATTTTTTCCCCAGGGCGAATTAATATTATTGGGGAGCATACAGATTATAACGATGGGTTTGTGTTTCCTGCAGCAGTAGATAAAGGTATTGCTGCTGCTATACAAAAGAGCGACACAAATAGATCTACCGCATATGCATTGGATATGAACAGTCGTATTGAGTTTGAATTAGATAAATTAAAACCATCTGCTGAAGGCAGCTGGGAAAATTATGTATTTGGTGTTGTTTCCGAAATACAAAATAGAAACAAAGTCGTAGGTAATTTTAATATTGTTTTTAAGGGAGATATCCCAGGAGGTGCTGGCATGTCGTCATCTGCAGCATTAGAAAACAGCGTTGTTTTTGGCTTAAATGAGTTATTTGATTTAGGATTAACAAAGCACGAAATGATTTTAATATCACAAAAAGCAGAGCATAATTATGTGGGTGTAAAATGTGGGATTATGGATCAATATGCCAGTATGTTCGGCATCAAAAACAACGCATTACTTTTAGATTGTAGAACGGTAGAATCTAAACCTTATAAGATAGATTTTAAAGACCATCAACTCATGCTCATTAATACTAATGTAAAGCATAGTTTATCCGATAGTGCCTATAATGACAGACGTTCTGCTTGTGAAAGCATCGCAGAATTACTTGGAATAAAAGCATTAAGAGATGCTACCGAAACTGATTTAGAAGCCATAAAAGACAAAGTAACCCCCGAAAATTATCAAAAGGCACTATATGTCATCCAAGAAAACAATAGAGCTATAAAGGCGTCAAAAGCTATTGAAGATAATGATTTGGACACATTAGGGGCTTTGATTTTTCAATCACATGATGGCTTACAACATCAATACAAAGTAAGTTGTGATGAATTGGATTTTCTAGTAAACTTAGCAAAAGCAGACGATCAGGTTTTGGGAGCCAGAATGATGGGTGGCGGATTTGGTGGTTGTACCATTAATTTAGTAACAAAAAGTGAAGCCAAAGCTTTTGGAGAAGCCGCATCTATAGCTTATAAAAGGGAATTTAACAAAGCCTGTTCTGTATACTTTATAAAACTATCTGAAGGCACACACTTAGTAAAATAATAAATTACAATTTATTAAAAATGAACCATACAGATTTACAAGACTATTCGCATAAACGTTTTAATATACTTACTGGTGAATGGGTTCTAGTATCGCCACATCGTGCAAAACGACCATGGCAAGGACAAAATGAAGCAATATCTAATACTGTTAGACCAACTTATGATGAAACCTGTTATTTATGTGCAGGCAATACCAGAATTAATGGCGAAATAAATCCAAAGTATCAAGATGTATTTGTTTTTACAAACGATTTTGCTGCCTTGCAAAAAGATTCTAAATCTTTTTCAGTACAAGATGGCTTGTTAGTAGCCGAAAGTGAAACCGGAATATGCAAAGTTATTTGCTTTAGTCCGGATCACTCAAAAAGCTTAGCAAATATGGATACTAAAGACATTCTGAAAGTCGTTTTCGCTTGGCAAAAAGAATTCAAAGAACTCTCAGAAAATCCCAATATTAATTACGTTCAAATATTTGAAAACAAAGGCGCTGTGATGGGATGTAGTAACCCACACCCACATGGACAAATTTGGAGCCAGTCTACACTTCCCAATGAAGTTGATAAAAAAAACACACAGCAGCTAGCCTATTACAACAAAAATAGTAGCAGCCTTCTAGGTGATTATTTAGCACAAGAATTAGAAAAGCAAGAGCGTATTATTTTTGAAAATGATTCGTTTGTTGTATTAATTCCTTTTTGGGCAGTATGGCCGTTCGAGACTATGATTGTACCTAAAAAGCAACAATCAAATATTTTAGAACTAAATGATGCTGAAGCTTTAGACTACGCTGAAGCTATATCAGTAATAACAAAAGCATACGATAAATTATTTAACACATCGTTCCCCTATTCTAGTGGTATACACCAAGCTCCAACCGATGGAAACGCAAATATACACTGGCATTGGCACATGAGTTTTTATCCACCGTTGTTAAGAAGTGCCACTGTAAAGAAATTTATGGTAGGCTATGAAATGTTTGGCTCTCCGCAACGTGATATTACCGCTGAAATTGCAACAAAAATGATTAAGGATTTGGTTTAATTTTCTCTCGATTAATAGCGAAGTTTTTAAGAGGCTGTCTAAAAAGTAATATATTTTGTCATTCAGAACATAGTGAAGAATCTTATCATTTTATAAATCAACATATTATGTTTTAAAGAGATTCTTCACAGCTTCGCAGCTACCTTCTAAACAAAATATATTTTGTTTAGAAGGTAATATTCAGAATGACATTTTTTAGACAGCCTCTTTTATTTCATTTTATGGTATGAAACGTTAAGAGTTCATTAAAACTATAGTTAAAGTATCTTAAATGCCAACTATTTAAGTTATAAAACACTTTAATTTGAGAAACGACAATCATTAAAACAAAAATGAAATACTTCATTTTTATTCTTTTGCCATTTTCAATATTTTCTCAAAATATAACAGGAAAAGTCTATGATAGCGACACAACCGTTAAAGGCATAGACGTTTTTAACCTTAGTAAAAAAACAAGGACGTATACAGATAACTATGGCAGCTTTACCATTCAAGCGAATATGGGTGATACCCTTTCATTTCATTCTATATTCCATAATAAAAAAATTATAAAACTTACCAAGTCTCATTTTAATGGTATTATGGTTATTGAGTTGAGAAAAACCATAAACAGACTTAATGAAATACTAATACAAAATAATATAAAACCGAAAGCGTTTAATCCCTCCAAAGAAAAAGCCGGGCTAAAAGAACAAATCGCTAAAGACATAAAATCTAACCCTCATCTATACGGCACCTCTTCTAAATATGGGCTTGATGTTGTTAGAGTCATAGGATTAATTGGTAAACTTTTCAAGAAAAAAGGAAAAAACGTATCTATAGTTCCTATATCACATAAAGCCTTAGATTCCTTATTTTCCAATAGCCCCTTTTTCAATGATGAATTGCTTACTAATAATTTAACAATACCCAAAGACCGCAAACAACTCTTTTTTGAATATTGCGAAACTAAAAATCTAGATAAAGAATTACTCAAAAACGAAAGTGAAATCATACTTTTAGATAGCTTGGTAAACTATAGCAACTCATTTCTAAAAATAATTGAAGCATCTAAAAAAAAGTAAGTCCCCTTTTTTTTCAAATAAAGAATTTCTTGAAACGAACTATCCTCGAGGCAGAGTCATAGAGGTATTTCGCTCGTTTTATACCCAATCAAGTTGAGCACAGGTTTTGACCTTTCTGGTCAAAAATCAAAATTCTTTTATTTAGATTCCCGTTTTTACGGGAATGACAATTTCAACGGAAACCCCAAGGCAGGGCCTCGGAGAACTTTTCTTCGATTAAAATAAAGAGTATTATACTAAATCTTAGCTTCAAAAGTTATATTTTTAGCCATCAAAACTTTTCCTTTTAATGAAACGTTACTTATACTTTATTTTAACCATAGGATTTTTAATGCTTTGGAGTTCATGCCGTAAAGATTTTGAGTTTTCTCCAAGTACTGGTAATCTTGAGTTTTCAAAAGACACTGTTTACCTGGATACTATTTTCACCAACATTGGTTCCAGCACATACAACCTAAAGGTTTATAACAGAAGTAATGATGATATTTCTATACCTTCACTAAGGTTAGCCTTAGGTCAATCTTCCAATTACAGATTAAATGTAGACGGTGTTGCTGGTGAAATTTTTGAAAATGTAGAAATATTAGCCAAGGATAGCTTATTTATTTTTATTGAATCGACCATAGATATTAATAATTTCCCAAACCCTGACGGCAATTTTTTATATACCGATCAAATTGAGTTTGATGCTAATTCAAACCTTCAGAAAGTAGAACTTGTTACCTTAGTACAAGATGCCGTATTTATTTATCCTAATCGGGATAACACGACAAAAGTCGTTGAAACCTTAACACTTGATATTGCTGGTGAATTAATTGAAACCGAATTACAAGGACGCGAATTACTACCTACAGAGCTTACTTTTACAAATGAAAAGCCTTATGTTATTTATGGTTTTGCCACCGTACCAAACGGAGAAACCTTAACTATTGATGCAGGAGCCAGAATACATTTTCATAACAATTCGGGAATCATCGTATCTAATAATGGGTCATTACAAGTTAATGGCGCGTTTAGTAACGATCAAGATCTATTAGAAAACGAAGTCATTTTTGAAGGCGATCGTTTAGAACCCAATTTTGCTAATACACCGGGACAATGGGGCACCATTTGGTTATTGGATGGTAGTATCAATAATTCGGTAAACTACGCCACCATTAAAAATGCATCAGTTGGTATCTTATGTGATGGTAATCCAAATGCTATTTCAGACAAACTAACTATAACCAATTCACAAATTTATAATTCCAGTAATTACGGTATTTTTGGAAGAAACACTTCCATTGCTGGTGAAAATATAGTTATCAATAATACAGGATTAGTATCATTTGCAGGAACTTTAGGCGGTAAATATAACTTTACACATAGTACCATTGCAAACTATTGGAATAATGGATTTAGACAATTCCCTTCTGTTTTAATTAATAATTTTGTGTTAGATGAAGATAACAATGCGACCATTGCAGATTTAACCGAAGCTAATTTTAATAACTGTATTATCTACGGAAATGATAATCCCGAAATTTTACTTGATGAAATTGAAGATGATGCTGTGGTATTTAATTTTAAATTCACGAACTGCTTAATTCGTTTTGAAGATAGAAACAACAACTTTTCTGGGCCTAATTATGATTTAAATGATACCAATCATTATGAAGGTAATATTTTTAATGAAGATCCTAATTTTAAGGATACTGATGCTAATATGCTCATTATTGGTGATGGATCTGCTGCCATTAACAAAGGGCTTCCGGCTTCTGCCACTCAAGTTCCTTTTGATATTTTGAATGTGAATAGAACGGGGGCTCCAGATTTGGGAGCTTATCAGCATATTACATTTCCAGAGGAAGACAACTAATCTTAAATATCTTTTGTTAGCAACACAATTTTTATCTAAAAAAATACTTTTTTAATCTTGACTTTGTAAAAAAAATTCAACTAACTTCGTTCCAGTCTGCCGACAGGCAGGTAACAATCGATAAATGTTTATTGAAACGGAACTTTATCTTTGCATTGGCAAACATTTAAGAAGAACTCCCAATGAACCGAATTTTAATATTGATAATTATGTTTTCATTTTTCGGATGCGGAAAAAATAAATCGCAAAAAACCCACAAAGACATTAGAAATAATTACGAGGCAACAACTATCGAACTGAATATTGAAGGAGAACCTTCTCTAATGATTTTGCTTCATGAAGACGGAACAATGAACCGAAAAGGAAGAGGAACAGAAGAAATTGATAATAACTTCTATATAGGAATTCAGAAAGACAGCCTTTTATCCGAACTGACTAAATCAATGACACCAGATTTCCAATCTTTGCTCAATAGAGTATATGATTATCCAGACAAAAAAGGCAAAATTTGCACGCTTGAAATAACGCTCTCTGACGGAAAAGAAACTAAAGGAGTTCGATATAATTATGGTTCAGAATCAATGGGACCACCAATTCCGATTGCAAATTATGTAAATAAAGCAATTGAACTGACTGACCCTTGGTTCAATGAACAGACTAAAATGGTAGAAAACAGTAAAACTGAATAAAAACGATTTGCCAACAATGTATAAAATAATTCTAAATTAAGTGCTTAAACATGAAACTAAGTTGTACAAAACCGTTGGGCTTAATATAAAACAATAGCGATAAACAATAATTAAACTGAATTTAGTCAATGGGAATATTTGATAAACTATTTGGTAAAAAAGAATCGAAAACTGAAGAAAAAGTTGAAAGTGAAACAATTCAATTGAATAAAGGAGATACTTTTATTGCTGTGAACGAAAACTCTGGGTTTAAAAGAATTAGATCTTTAACTGATCAACAAAAAGATAGTATTGAAAAATCAACCATATTTTTACGTGCGAGTCAACTTTATATGCATTATTGGACTGACAATTTGATTTGCGAAGACCCTAATGACCAAGCTTGGCAAAACAAAGTCATGTTTTTTTGGAAAGCCGAAGAACCATTCCCTAAAAAATCTTTACCACCAGAATTTGAGACTTTTAAGACTAGACACTTCCTTTTCGAAGGAGACACTTCAAAAGTTTCATTACAAGTTGGTCAAGCAGCTCCTTGGTTTGGAATGCCTGGACTTGGAGAAAAACATGTGTGTGAACTAAATTCTCAAAAAGTGACAATTCCTGAATTAAACAAACTTGGAATAGTTGAATATTTTGAACAAATAGAACTTACGAACAACAATTTAAATGTATTGACAAATAAAGAAGAATATTTTTTCTTAATTGACGAAAGAATTACATCTTTTCAAAACGGAAGTTTTCAACTAAAAGGAAAGTCGATTCCCATTAGTGTTGCTTATGAAATTGGCGGAATTCATTTAATAAAAAAATCAAAATTAGATAAATAAAATACTATGCCAAAAATGTGGATAAGGACAATTATCAATATCCAATTGTTGGGCTTAATACACTAACGACGCATATAAATAATTAATCAACCTATGAATGCAGCCGAACTTATAAGTAAAGTATTCTTACCATTATCTCTTGCTATCATAATGCTAGGTATGGGAATGACTTTAATTCTTGCCGATTTTACTAGAATTATAAAATATCCTAAAGCAATTTTAATTGGTCTTACCAATCAACTTATCTTTTTACCTATTATTGGATTTTCACTAGCTATAGCTTTTAATCTAAATCCTGTAATGGCAGTTGGATTAATGATTTTAGCTACTTGCCCTGGTGGCCCAACTAGTAATTTAATAACACAGGTTTGTAAAGGGAATATTGCATTATCGGTCACACTAACTGCTATTGCTAGCATTATAAGTATCTTGACAATACCCTTTATTCTGTCTTATGCATTAGAATATTTTGGTAGTAACACAGATGTTACAATTAAATTACCCATAATAGATACTATTATACAAATAATGGGAATCACAGTTATTCCTATTTCGATAGGAATGCTTATTCGTAAATACAAAACCAATTTTGCAAAACGGATGGAAAAACCAATGCGCACTGCCTCAACAGTGATTTTCATACTAGTATTTATTGCAGTATTAGCTGCCAATGCTGATAAGCTAGTTGATGGAATGAAAGCAGCTGGATTAGTTACATTGGTACTTAATATAGCAACTATGGGCTTAGGGTACTTGACTGCCAAATTGTTTAAATTGAATTTAAAAAACGCTATCTCAATTACAATCGAAAGTGGTATACAAAACGGTACGTTAGCATTTGTAATTGCTACTTCAATATTAAATAATGTAGAAATGGGTATTCCAACTGGAGCATATTCTATTTGGATGTTTATAACTGGAGGAATTTTAATGTGGCAATTAGGAAAAAGACCTGATGTAGATTCTAAATAAAAAAATAATAAGCCCAACAAAGACTCGTATAATCAATTGCTTATTCTGTGTGTACTCGGAAAATCTTACAGATTTTTCTCTGGTTCGTTTTCCATTTACGAACTTAGTCCTAGCAAATGCAACTAACTATACACAAACATATTAAACAAACATCTAAAATATTTGATTAGCAGCATTTACGTGTTATAAACAAAAACCCTGCATAAAGCAGGGTTCTTATTTATAATGTATTGATGTTGTGATGCTGAATTCATTTCAGCATGGTACTATGCCACAAACAAAGGGTTGTCCTTCATCATGGTATTCACTTTATCTTTAATAGCTTCTAAAACTGATTCATCTTCATAATTAACAATAACTTCATCAATTAATTCCACGATAGCTAGCATATCATCTTCTTTTAAACCACGAGTTGTAACCGCAGAAACCCCTAAACGAATTCCAGATGTTACAAACGGTGATTTATCATCAAAAGGCACCATGTTTTTGTTTACTGTAATATCTGCTTTAACTAAAGCATTTTCAGCATCTTTACCAGAAAGATTTTTGTTACGTAAATCAATCAACATACAGTGATTATCAGTCCCGCCAGAGATAATATTATAACCCTTAGAAACTAAAGCCTCAGCCATAACTGCAGCATTCTGTTTTACTTGTAATTGGTAGTTTAAAAAATCATCTGTTAACGCTTCTCCAAAGGCAATCGCTTTAGCCGCAATAATATGCTCTAAAGGCCCCCCTTGATTTCCAGGAAAAACAGCGGAGTCTAATAACGATGACATTTTACGAAGATTTCCATTTTTTAAAGTAATTCCAAACGGGTTATCAAAATCCTGCCCCATCATGATGATACCACCTCTTGGGCCTCTTAGTGTCTTGTGCGTTGTCGTGGTTACAATATGACAATGTGGTAACGGATCGTTTAAAATCCCTTTAGCTATTAATCCGGCAGGATGTGAAATATCTGCCATTAAAATAGCACCAACACTATCAGCAATCACTCTAAAACGTTTAAAATCGATATCACGAGAAAATGCAGAAGCACCAGCAATAATCAATTTTGGTTGCTCTTCAGTCGCTATTTCTTGTATTTTATCATAATTTAAAAGACCAGTCTCCTGCTCTACCCCATAAAATACAGGATTGTAAAGTTTACCTGAAAAATTTACTGGAGATCCATGTGTTAAATGACCTCCATGAGATAAATCGAACCCTAAAATTTTATCACCCGGCTTTAAACATGCATGATACACAGCAGTATTAGCTTGACTTCCTGAATGTGGTTGCACATTTACGTATGCAGCACCAAACAATGCTTTCGCTCTATCAATAGCAATTTGCTCAACTTCATCAACGACTTCACAACCTCCATAATACCTTTTTCCAGGATAGCCTTCAGCATATTTATTAGTTAACACAGAGCCAGCAGCTTCCATAACCTGGTCACTTACAAAATTCTCTGATGCAATAAGTTCAATACCATGTAGTTGGCGTTCTTTTTCAGCTTGTATAAGTTCAAAAATTTGTTCGTCGCGTTGCATAAAATTAAATTATGGTTAAATATTCGGTAAAAATAGGAAATAGAATAATTAATTACATCAAAAAAGGTTTATTTACTTTGAAGTTTTTTAACCATGTTATTAACGGTTATATTTAATCTATATTTTCACCCATTTTTTCATTTAAAATAAAAAAAATGTGTAGGTTTGATGAGAATTTAATAAACTATAAATACATTTAAGTTATGCCGTTATCAGCTAACAATCCAGATAGAAAGTCGTGGTTACACGTAGATAAGAATTCAGATTTTCCTATTCAGAATATTCCTTTCGGCGTTTTCTTAACTCGAGATGATATCATAACCATAGGAACACGTATTGGTGATACAGCCATAGATCTTGGGGCTTTACATCAATTAGGTTATTTTAAGGATATTCCATTAACAGAGGATATTTTTCTTCAAGATACTTTAAATGATTTTATTGCAGATGGTAGAAAAACATGGCGTTTGGTTCGTAATAGAATTGCAGATATTTTTGATTCTGAAAACACATCACTTAAAAACAACAAAAAACATAAAGAAATTGTATTATTTCGTTTAGATGAAATTGAAATGCAATTACCTGTGCATATTGGAGATTATACAGATTTTTACTCAAGTAAAGAACACGCTACTAATGTAGGAACCATGTTTAGAGATCCTGATAATGCCTTATTACCAAATTGGTTACACATTCCAGTTGGGTACCATGGCCGTAGTTCTTCTATTATTCCTTCTGGCATTCCAGTTCACAGACCACAAGGACAAACATTGCCTGGTGATGCTAAAGAGCCTGTTTTCGGACCCAGTAAATTAGTTGATTTTGAATTAGAAATGGCGTTTATAACTACGGATGCCAACGATTTAGGAGAATCTATTCCAATAGAAGAAGCCGAAGAATACATTTTTGGACTCGTCTTATTTAACGATTGGAGTGCTCGAGATATTCAAAAATGGGAATATGTACCTTTAGGTCCATTTTTAGCTAAAAACTTCGCATCTTCAATCTCACCATGGATTGTAACACTTGATGCTTTAGAGCCTTACAGAGTTGAAGGTCCTAAACCTATAAAACCACAGCTTGAATACCTTAAATACAAGGGAAAAAAGAGCTTCGATATTAATTTAGAAGTTGCTATACAACCAAAAGGTGCCAAAGAAACAGTGGTTAGTAAGTCTAATTTTAAATATATGTATTGGAATATGGCACAACAATTAACACATCATACTGTTAATGGTTGTCCTGTAAACTCTGGTGATATGATGGGAAGTGGTACTATTTCTGGACCTACACCAGATTCTTATGGATCTATGCTGGAACTTTCGTGGAAAGGTGAAAAGCCACTAAAAATGAAGGATGGTTCAGAACGTAAGTTTATCAACGACCACGATACTGTTATTATGAGAGGTTTTTGTGAAAAAGAAGGGACACGGATTGGTTTTGGTGAAGTTTCTACAAAACTGCTTCCGGTTTTTAATCCTAAAAAAAACAAATAACAAAAACTTAATCTGTTTTTCTAGCCCATTACTGGCTATATTTGAAATTATTTTTTTGAAATAAAAAACTTACAATAAATAAAAATAAATTCATTTAAACGTGTTTATTGGCATTTTATCTGTTTTTTTAGTATTTTGGCACAACTATTGGGTTAACTCCCTAAGTAACCAATAACATTCATCCCATGAAAAAACTACTACTTTTTATAATAGGCCTTTCTATGCTTGTCGCTTGTGGCGGAAAAAAGCAAGTTGAGGCTGCTGTTAACTCTGGTAACTATGATCAGGCTATTACAACAGCGTTAAATAAGCTTAAGACTAATAAAAACAAAAAACGTAAATACGATTATGTTTTAATGTTGCAAGACGCTTATTACAAGGCGGCTGAACGTGATTTAAATGACATATCGCACTTAAAAAAAGATAAGAACCCTGAGTTATATAGAGAAATTTATGAAGCTTATTTGGATTTAGATGCGCGTCAGGAAGCTATAAAGCCTGTTTTACCTCTAGTTGTAAATGGCAAAAATATTCCTTTTAAATTCAATGATTATAGCAATGACATTGTACAATCTCGTGAAAATGTTTCAGATTATTTCTATGAAAAAGGTTTAGATTTATTAGAATTAGACGACAAATCACAAATTAGAGAAGCTTACAATGTTTTAAGTTATATAGAAGCTATAAACCCAAATTATGAGCAGACCAGAGATTTAATGAAAGAGGCTCACGAACGAGGTACTGCCTATGTAAGTGTAACGATTGAAAATCGTACTAATCAAATTATTCCGCAACGTTTAGAAGACGATTTGCTAAATTTTGATACCTATGGATTAAATCAATTCTGGACGGTATATCATGCGCAACCGAATAAAGATGTTAAGTATGACTATGCCATGCAATTACAATTAAAACAAATTAATATTTCACCAGAACGTATTAAAGAACGTGAGTATATTAGAGAAAAAGACGTTGCAGATGGTTGGGAATATGAATTAGACAGCAATGGTAATGTTGTAAAAGATAGTTTAGGTAACGATATAAAGGTTGACAAAATAGTTAGAGTAAAAGCACGATTTAACGAGTTTACTCAAATAAAATCCACACAAGTCATTGCAGATGTCGTGTATCTAGATATAAAAACAAAGCAGCTGTTAGACACTTTCACCATTGATAGTGAGTTTGTTTTTAGAAACCTTTTTGCTAGAATGAGAGGTGATAAAAGAGCTTTAGAATCTAAAGATCGAAAAATACTGGGAAACAGAAGAGTCCCCTTCCCCAGTAACGAGCAAATGGTTTATGATACTGGCGAAGATCTAAAACTAAAACTTAAAGATATTATTAGCTCTTATAAAGTTAGGGGCTGATTAAAAAACTCCCAATTTAAGTTGGGAGTTTTTTTATGGAATTTTTGGAGGTTATGCTTATCGACTTGATATTACATTGTTAGGTTTTCGTACTTCTACCTTTCATTCCTTATTTATGTACAAAAACAGGAACATTAGTTAATCATATTTATTATGAGTACCTTTGCAAAAGGATTACTAATCTTTTAGTATCAATCATTCACTATCATTTTTGTTGGTAATTAATCTCATTAGCAGACTTCGTACTTATAGTTGAATTATTAGGAAACTAGTCCATACATCAGAGTACTAATAATTAGTACACTAGATGCCTATATGGGCTCTTAGTTTTTTTTGATGGTATCTAAACATTTTATATGAATAGTGATTCAGACAATGATTGTGGTCAAAATCGCATAACCACAGCATTACTTCTTGCGGCTGGTACTGGAAGCCGCCTTTTTCCTTTAACACAAAACGCTCCCAAATGCCTTACTCTTGTAAACGATAAATCGATTCTTGAAAGACTTATCAATAATTTAAAAACCCAAGGATTTAAACGACTTGTTATTGTAACAGGTCATGAACAAGAATGTATCATGAATTTTCTTGGTGAAAAATCAGGAGACATTTGTATTGAATACGTTCACAGTCCATTATATAAAACAACAAACAACATTTATTCGCTTTGGATGGCTCGTAATATAATAAATGAGCCTTTTGTGCTTTTTGAAAGTGATTTGGTATTGAACTCTACTTTACTTGATAATATGGTTTATCCCGATAGGATGGCTGTAGCTCTTATGCAACCTTGGCTAAATGGAACAACAGTTTCTATTGATCATACCAATAATGTTACTCAATTTCAAAAAGGAACTACAGAATCTTATTCCGATATCCGATATAAAACTGTTAATATATACAGCTTTTCACTTTCATCTTGGCTGGCAATTGTCAAAAACTTGAATAAATATATTAGTGCGGGCAGTGTTAACTGTTATTATGAAACCGTTTTTTCTGAAATGGTGGATAATAAAAGTCTGAGATTTGAATCGGTTTCGTTTGACAATAAACCATGGTATGAAATTGATAACATGAAAGATTTAGCTAAAGCTGAATTACTTTTCCCCAGTGAAGTTAGAAAGTTTGCAAAATTTGAAAATGCATTTGCATAATAATGTTAGGATAAAAATACTATGGAAAGCAGATACAAAACACAAAAAGAAAAATACGAATATATATCTAAACAACATGGAGGTTATTATCGGCACAATTTTACTGACCATGCATACTTGTATAACCTATATTTTCCACCAAAAGCCGTATTTACACATCTAAAAGATAATATTCACAACCTCGTTCTGAATTATCCAATGGCACAAGATGCACTTGCCGAACTTATTGGTGAAATTATAGATCAACCTACCGAAAGAATTGTTGTAGGAAATGGGGGTGCAGAAATTATAAAAATACTGTCAGGAAGTTTAGCAAAAAAAATAATTATTCCCGTACCATCTTTTAATGAGTATGCTAATGCGGTACCGAATGGACAAGCTGTGGAGTTTCCACTTGAATTCCCTTCTTTCCAACTCGATGTAGACAAATTTGCAGACGAAGCTATAAAAGTTGGTGCAGATATGGCAGTGGTGGTTACACCTAATAATCCGACATCGATATTAGTTCCAAAGGGTGATTTAATTCGACTGGCTGAAAAGCTTAAGCATCACAATTGCATGCTTATTATCGATGAATCATTTCTTGATTTTGCAGACAACAAAGAGCAAATAAGTCTGGAGCAGGATATTGAGAAATATCCAAATATCGCTATTCTTAAAAGTATGAGTAAGGCCTATGGAATATGTGGGCTTAGAATTGGATATCTGTTAACGGCTAATATAGATTTTGCTCAGTCTGTTCGTAATGGAGTTCATATTTGGAATATTAACGGGTTTGCTGAAGAATTTCTTCGGATACTTCCTAAATACAAACAAGAATTTGAAGATAGTTGTAAAATAGTTAAATCTGATAGAGACCTTTTTTACAAAAAACTATGTGCTATTTCTGGAATGCAAGTTTTTAAACCCGATGCAAACTATATCTATTGCCGTTTACCCGATACAGCTTTAAGTGGCCCTGAAGTAACAAAACGACTTTTCATTGAGCACAATATTTATATAAAAGACAGTGCTGGAAAAACCCAACCCGAGGCCAACAGATATATTCGGATTGCTAGTCGCACTAATGAGGAAAACGCTAAACTTATTGAAGCGTTGAAAGATGTCATGTATGTAAAGGACAAATAAGATGAACGAAAAAAAACAATTAGGCATGCTTACTTTTGCCAAGGATTTACCGAATATTTGCTCTTTATTAGGGTTGTTCTGTACTGTATTAGCCATCTATTTTGCCATAAAAGGAAATTTTCCAGCATCAATTATTGGCATGTTATGGGCCGTATTATTCGATTGGTATGATGGAATTATAGCACGTAAAATGAAAGGAAGAACAAAAGAACAAGGTGTCTTTGGAGTTCAGCTCGACTCTATGATAGACATTGTAAGTTTTGGTCTTTTACCAGCAATATTACTTTTAAGTTATGGAAATTATAATATATGGTTTATACCAGGCGCTTTTTTAATTATTGCTGCCAATGCCATTCGGCTAAGCTATTTTAATATTTATGGTCTTATTGATGGTAAAACTTATATGGGACTTTCTGTTGACAACAACGCAATCATCCTTGCTTTTATCTTTTTATTCGAAAACCTCTTCCAACATGCTACTTTTTCGATACTTCTTTATATCATTATAATTATTCTATCGGCTCTTAATTTATCCTCCATACCAATACCCAAATTTACAGGAAAGTGGGTGTATGTATTAATAGTATATGTGTTAGTTATGACAAGTTTTTTTGGATATCAATTATGGCGTTGATTAACAATTATTTATCTCTTCTCAAAAACCCCAAAAAGTTCTTGTTCTGCTCTGCTTGAATGAGAGGTGATAAAAGAGCTTTAGAATCTAAAGATCGAAAAATATTGAATAATAGAAGAGTCCCCTTCCCTAGTAATGAACAAATGGTTTATGATACCGGAGAGGGTTTAAAACTCAAGCTAAAAGATATTATTAGCTCCTATAAGGTTAGAGGTTAGTTAAAGAGGCTGGAAAAGAAATAGATCTAATCCAGCCCAGCCTTTTAGATCTTAAAACTTTTCTTAGTCTGAAAAATAGTTCAACTATTCTTTTATCTTTTAAATATAATAGGCTTATACTAATTAGCTAAAGGTCTAAAAAATGTCATTCTGAATATTACCTTCGAAACAAAATATATTTACTTATTAAGCAGCCTTGTTTTACACAAGTTTTTTAAGGCTAAGCTTATCGTACTCATATCAGATTAGTTACATGGCTTAAAGCACCAAATTTTAAACCTTCATAAAAAAAGACTTATTTGAATTCGAGTGACGAAGGGCTATAGAGTCATTTATTGCTATAAAACATTTTTTTTAGTACTTCCCTTTTCCTTTACTTAAGGAAATTAATATAATTGCCCACTTTTCGTCGTTATTGAAAGAAGGTTGAAAAATTTCATCCTCTCTAATAAATAATTTCTTCTCATCAATCAATGCACTAGGAAACAAGTACTTATTCTTTAATAAGATTACGCTCTCAAATCTAAAGGCCTGATCATTAATAAAAAACTAAAGAAAAGAAAAGAAAAGGGTCATTGTTGTTACAATCATAAGGAGTTATATATGTAATACTTATCCTATATAAATATAAAAATACCCATTTTGCCCTATTTTTTCAGACTACTTTTTTGTTATTCTTTGCATCAAATTTCAAAAAAACGTTACAAATCTTAACATTTAAATTTTTAACCTATGAAACATTATTACATTTTAATCATTTATTTAATAATCTCATTTGCCAGTTTGGGCGCTCAAAATGACGGGTCTATAGATACCACTTTTAATCCTACAGATACTGGTTTTGGTCATGGAGATGGTGCAAGTGATACCGTTTTAGCTACGGCTGTTCAAAATGATGGAAAGATCATTATCACTGGAGAATTCAGATTATATAATGGCGCATCAGCTTATTACCTTACCCGCTTAAATAGCAATGGCAATTTAGATACAAGTTTTAATACAGGTACAGGAGCAAGTAATAAAGTACTATCAACAGCTATTCAAAGTGACGGAAAGATTTTTATCGGTGGAGATTTTACATCTTATAATGGCACAGGAGTTAACAGAATAGCTCGATTAAACAGCGATGGTAGTTTAGATACAAGTTTTAATATAGGTACAGGAACAAATGGTATCGTTAAAACAATAAGCTCTCAAAGTGATGGGAAAGTTATTATTGGTGGAGATTTCACAACATACAATGGCACAATAGTTAATAGAATAGCTCGATTAAACAACGATGGTAGTTTAGATACGAGTTTTAATACAGGGGCAAGTGCAAATGGTAGAATTGATACAATCAGCCTTCAAAGTGATGGAAAACTTATTATCGGTGGAGGTTTTACATCATATAATGGCACAGGAGTTAATAGAGTAGCCAGATTAAACAGTGATGGTAGTTTAGATACGAGTTTTAATATAGGCACTGGAGCTAATAGTTTAGTTTTAACAACGTCTGTTCAAAGCGATGGAAAAATTATTATCGGCGGCTTTTTAACAGCATATAATGGCGCGGTTACTAGTAGAATGGCCCGTTTAAACAGTGATGGTAGTTTAGATACGAGTTTTAATATGGGCATAGGAGTTAATGCGATAGTTTTAACAACGGCTATTCAAAGCGATGGAAAGATTATTATCGGTGGAGGTTTCACATCATATAATAACACAGGAGTTAGTAAAGTAGCGCGATTAAATAGCAATGGTAGTTTGGATATGAGTTTTAATATTGGTACACAAATAAATGATGTCGTTAATACAACCGCTATTCAAAGTGATGGAAAGGTTATTATCGGTGGACGTTTTACAGCATATAATGGCGCAAGATTCAATAAAATAGCCCGATTAAATAGCAATGGTAGTATAGACATGAGCTTTAATAAGGTCACAGGATCAAATAGCATAGTTCATTCAACAACAGTTCAAAGCGATGGAAAGATCATTATCGGTGGCTCTTTTTCAATATATAATGGCACCACAGTTAATAGAATAGCTCGATTAAACAGTGATGGTAGTTTAGATACGAGTTTTAATATAGGTACTGGAGCTAATGGTACCATTTATGCAACCGCTGTTCAAAGTGATGGAAAGATTATTATAGGTGGAGATTTTACAGCATATAATGGCACGGGGGTTAATAAAGTAGCCCGATTAAACAGCGATGGTAGCTTAGATACGAGTTTTAATATTGGCATAGGAGCTAATAGTTTAGTTTTAACAGCAGCTGTTCAAAGTGATGGAAAGATTATTATAAGCGGCTATTTTACAGCTTTTAATGGCTCTTTAGTTAATAGAGTAGCACGATTGAACACCAATGGTAGTTTAGATACGAGTTTTAATATTGGTACTGGAGCAAATAATGCAGGTGTTTTAACAACAGCTATTCAAAGCGACGGAAAGATTATAATCGGTGGAGATTTTACAGCATTTAATGGCACAGGAATTAATAAAATAGCACGATTGAACACCAATGGTAGTTTAGATACGAGTTTTAATATTGGTACAGGGTCAGCTGGTAACATTTTAACAATAAGTATACAAAGCAATGGAAAGATTATTATCGGTGGAGATTTCGGAGCGTATAATGGCACAGGAGTTACTAGAGTAGCTCGATTAAACAGCGATGGTAGTTTAGATACGAGTTTTAATATTGGCACTGGAGCCAATAGTAGAGTTCGAACAACAGCTATTCAAAGCGATGGGAAGATTATTATCGGTGGCGTTTTTACCAACTACAATGGTATTGGAAGAAATAGACTAGCACGCTTAAATAGTAATGGCAGTTTAGATACGAGTTTTAATATAGGTACAGGAGTTAATGGCACCCTTTATTCAACAACTGTTCAAAGCGATGGAAAGGTTATTATTGGTGGAGATTTTACCAGCTATAATACCACTGGAAGAAATAGACTTGCAAGAATTAATACGTCAAGCGGCTCATTAAGTACAGAAGACAATACTATAACACCTCATAGTATACAAGTATCAAAAAACAATAACATACTATATATTGAAAACGCAAAGAGTGAAATTGAATCTGTAACGATATTTGATATTACAGGAAAGCGTATTTATAATAATAGAAATGTTAACAATTCTATATTAGAAATACCAGGTTTTAATACAGAAAATAAACTTTTAATAATAGAAGTTATTGATACTCATAAAAATAGAGTAACAAAAAAGATTATATAGTTAAATTAAGATAAAATATCATAGAGAGAGCAGACCTGACAGGTTTTAAAAACCTGTCAGGTCTCTTAAAACACAAATGCAGATTATGTAAATTATTATGATTCAGCTATAGTTGAATCATTCACAATTTTTAGGATAGCATCAAAAAAATTTTATAATAAAATTTCAGCGGGTTTAACTTATATAGTTGAACCCGTTTTTCAAATATATAGTTAAGAACTAATTAAGTATCAACCCTCCAGTTATGGAGATTCTCGCCTTCCATTTTTTAGTGATCTGTATCAAACTGTGTCATAAAAATTAAGCAAAAAAGAGGCTGTCTAAAAAGTAATATGTTTTGTCATTCAGAGCGTAGCGAAGAATCTTATAGTTCTATAGATCAACACATTATATTTTAAAGAGATTCTTCACAGCTTCGCTGCTACCTTCTAAACAAAATATATTTTGTTTCTCGGTAATATTCAGAATGACACTTTTTAGACAGCCTCTTTTTTATTATTCATACATTTTATTAGATACTCTCATTCTAAATAATATTAAAATTTAAAGCAAACTCAATTAACTTTATTTTATTCTCAAAACCACTTTTTTTGTAAATGTTTTTTTTATGTTTTACAATGGTATGGTGAGATAGAAACAATTTGTTTGCTATGTCATAAACATTTAACCCTTTACATACCCATTTTATCACTTCGCGTTCTCGTTTTGAGAATGAAGTATACAACTCTAAATGCGTTTCTAAGTACTCTGATGATTCCAAAATCGTATTTACTTCAGAATAAAACTCATCTATATTGGTCATAGGAGTTGTTACACATTGAAATACGCCTTTTTCAATATCAATTTTGGCGCAAGTAAAATAAGTAATGTATTCTGTTTCATCCAACATTTTTAAGCGTTGGTTATATGTTAATATTTCTGTTTCATTCTTTTTAGTAGCAAAATCAAGCAACAAATTAACACAGCGCGGAATATCATCAGGATACATGATCTCTTCAAGAAATTTTGATCCAGCTTTTCTAATTTCCTCTATCGTTTTTCCATATATTTTACATCCCCTATCTTCTAAATATAATAGCTCAATCGTTTCTATATGGTTTTCATGATAAAATCCGAGAAAATTTTCTGGTTCTTCATTGTTTTTTGCTATTTGATTTTTTAAAACGGTTATAGAAGACTCTATGACATTATCTGTATTCATAAATGGATTTTAAATTTGGAACAAAAAAAGTAAAAAGCATAAAAGTTTTTTACTTCTAATTTTTTATAAATGTTTATTTGATGGTTTTTAACAGTATGTTCTGATATGTTTAAACGTAATGCAACTTCTTTCAATGTACTTTCTTGAGACAAATGTTTACACACCAATATTTCTCTTGGAGTTAAAGCATTGAATTTGCTTAAATTCGATTTTATAAAAGAAGCATTATCAAACAGTTTTAAAGCATCATAATTAAACACTTGAAGATCTTGTATAGGAACACTTAAATTTAAAATACGTTTATCATCCAAAACCTTTCCTCTTGTATAGAACATTTTTTCTTGTTTTGATGTATGGAAATTAATGCGTTGCACAAAAGAAACGTGAGATTGGGTGTCCTTGTTTTTTAAATATTTGATATTGAGATCAATGGCATTTAACAAGTCACTCGAATTAACATATTTTTCTAAAAGAGGAAATCCTAAGGTATTTATTTCGGCAATATTTAAATCAAAATAACTTAAGATTTGATTATCAGCTTCTAAAACCCTAAAATCATCCAAAGAGTTGATATGCAAAAAACATGGAAGTAAGTCACTGATTTCTTCAATAGACTTGTCTTTAGATAAAATTTGCCTGCTAATTTCTGTAATACTAAAATTATTCAAAATAGGCTTTTTATGTTTGCTGAATATAAGCTACATTCATTGAATATTTTTTTCCCATTGTAAAGCTAATCGGATTGTATTTTGATTTATCAATACGTACAGATTCTCCATTTGGTATATTCGTCAAATCTCGAATTTCAAAATCACAATTTTGAATCCAAGATATTTGACCAATAATGTATAGAAATATTAAAATTAGTTTTATGTCCATTTGTTTGGGGCATTAACGACAAAAGCACTCAAAGTTACATTTATTTTGTAATTTGATATATACTAAGATGGAAAATCTAACAAAAAATTATTCAATAGTTTTCAATTAAACGAACATGTTTTCGAAACAAACTACCTTATAACTATATTACTAATACCACGGCGCATAGAATGTTTAAAAATAACTTGTGCTTTAGTAGCAGATTATTTTTCTATAAAACCTAATTGGGGTATCTGATTTAAAGGAATCCAAGGCATCACCTTCCCGTCTTTCGTTTCACTATTTCTTCCAAATATTTTATTTAATAATCCTATAGCAAATGTTCTATTTTTTTCATTCCTTCGTTGCCTATCGAACGTGCAGGAAGAAGAGAATTTCATCATAATTGTTAAGCATTAAAACAATTAAAGTAGCTCTACACTAATCATTTAACATGCTTATTTTGAATTTCATACAGTTATTTTTATAGATTTTCACTAAATTTGTTACACTATGAATCATTATAAATGTACATATTGTTCAGCACATTTAAACGTTAATGGATACATTGTACTTTCTTTCAAAAAGAAGCATGGTAAAAACGGTGTTATTTTGATGAGTGAAGAACTCGGTAATTATACTGTCTACCTTAATCCTGATCTAAAATTCGAAGAAGGGGAAAAAAGTGAATTTTATTGCCCCTGCTGTTCTAAATCCCTTCAGTTTAAAGAAGACCAGAATAAAGTTCGAATTTTCAAAACAGACGAAAAAGGAGAAGAACATACCGTAATCTTTTCTGCTATATTTGGCGAAAAGTCAACTTATCAACTTTCTGAAGAAAGGCAATTGTCGTTTGGAGAACATGCTATGAAATATTTAGACCCCACATGGTATCTAAAAGAATAGCCTCTTGGAGTTTTATTGTATATTTATTTATACAAATCTACTTAAATCAATCTCATTAATAGCACTATGAGACGCATGTGCAACCACTACCCCATTTTTAATGACTATTAACTGAGGTGATTCGTGCATCACTTGAAATTTATATCCTACTTCATTAGAAAGGTCTCGATAGTTTAGCAAATCCAAATAATATAAATCTAAATCTTTTTCGGTTAAATCGTAACTACTAACAAATTGCCTTATAACCATACTACTAATACCACAGCGCGTAGAATGTTTAAAAATAACCTGTGTTTTGTTAGCAGACTTTTTTTCTATAAAATCCAATTGAGGTATCTGATTTAAAGGAATCCAAGGTATCACCTTCTCTTCTTTAGTTTCATTAGTCCCTCCAAATATTTTATTTAATAATCCCATTGCAAATATTTTATCTTTTTCATTCCCGTGAAAACAGGAATCTTATTATAATTGTTAATTGAATAAATAAGTCGAATCATTTCTCCAACCTTACAAACCGACAAAAAGTCACTAAAAACAAGGCTTGAACCGACATTTTGTCTCTTAAAATGTATTGGTAAGATTATTGACTAAATGAAGTTGTAAAAGTAAAACAATAAAAAGATTAATTAAGATTTCCTCCTTACTGAAACAAGTTCAGCACAGGTCGAGGGAATGACAAAAAAAATATATTGATGAATTTAAATAATTATACAATAAAATCCCAAGAAGCCATTCAACAAGCACAGCAAATTGCTCAAGGCTTCTCACATCAACAAATTGAAAATGAACATATTTTTAAAGGCATTTTTGAAGTTGATGAAAACGTTTTACCATTCATTTTAAAAAAATTGAATGTAAATATCGCCATACTTCAACAAGCTTTAGACAAACAATTGGAAAGTTTTTCAAAAGTTTCTGGTAGCGAACTCATGCTATCACGTGAAGCGGGAAAAAGCCTTAATGAAGCATCAATCATTGCTAAAAAGATGAAAGATGACTTCGTTTCCATAGAACATCTCATTTTGGCTGTTTTTAAATCGAACAGCAAAATAGCGCAAATGCTAAAAGACCAAGGAATAAATGAAAAAGGCTTGAAAAGCGCTATTGAGGAATTACGCAAAGGTGAAAATGTGACCTCACAAAGTCAGGAGGATACTTATAATTCATTAAACAAATACGCAAAAAACTTAAATCAATTAGCAAAAGACGGGAAATTAGACCCAGTTATTGGTCGTGATGAAGAAATACGACGTATCCTTCAGATTTTATCACGTAGAACCAAAAACAACCCCATACTTGTTGGTGAACCAGGAACTGGTAAAACAGCTATCGCCGAAGGTTTAGCACATAGAATTATTGACGGGGATATTCCTGAAAACCTTAAAGACAAACAAATTTTTGCTTTAGATATGGGTGCCTTAATTGCAGGGGCTAAATATAAAGGGGAGTTTGAAGAACGTTTAAAAGCCGTCATTAAAGAAGTTACCACAAGTGAAGGCGATATTGTTTTATTTATAGATGAAATCCATACCCTTGTCGGCGCTGGTGGCGGGCAAGGCGCTATGGACGCAGCAAATATTTTAAAACCGGCTTTAGCCCGAGGCGAACTTCGTGCCATTGGAGCAACGACCTTAGACGAGTATCAAAAATATTTTGAAAAAGACAAAGCTTTAGAGCGTCGCTTTCAAAAAGTAATGGTCGATGAGCCAGATACAGAAAGTGCCATCTCCATATTACGAGGTATTAAAGAGAAATATGAAACACATCATAAAGTTCGTATAAAAGATGAAGCCATTATTGGGGCTGTTGAATTATCAGAACGCTATATTACCAATCGTTTTCTACCGGACAAAGCTATTGACTTAATGGATGAGGCTGCTTCTAAATTACGCATGGAAATCAACTCTAAACCAGAAGAACTGGATGTTTTAGATAGAAAGATTATGCAATTAGAAATTGAAATTGAAGCTATTAAACGAGAAAAGGACGAATCTAAATTAAAATCACTCAGATTGGATTTAGCCAATATAAAAGAAACTAGGAACGACATTAATGCAAAATGGAAAAGTGAAAAAGAGGTTGTTGATAATATCCAAAATACAAAGCAAGATATTGAAAATTATAAATTAGAAGCAGAACGTGCAGAACGGGATGGTGATTATGGAAAAGTAGCAGAATTACGCTATGGAAAAATCAAAGATGCTCAAGAACAACTTGAAACGTTTCAAAAACAATTACAAGCACAACCTGAAAACTCTTTGATTAAAGAAGAAGTAACTTATGATGATATTGCAGAAGTCGTTGCAAAATGGACAGGAATTCCAGTGACAAAAATGGTTCAGAGTGAGCGTGAAAAATTGCTTAGACTTGAAAATGAGTTACATAAACGTGTGGTTGGTCAAGAAGAAGCCATTGTTGCCGTTAGTGATGCCGTTAGAAGAAGTCGAGCAGGTTTACAAAATTCAAAAAAACCGATTGGTACATTCCTTTTTTTAGGAACAACCGGTGTTGGAAAAACAGAATTAGCTAAAGCTTTAGCAGAATACCTTTTTGATGATGAAAATGCCATGACTCGTATTGATATGAGCGAATACCAAGAACGGCATGCGGTAAGCAGATTGGTTGGAGCACCTCCAGGCTACATTGGGTATGATGAAGGTGGCCAATTAACCGAAGCTGTAAGGCGCAAACCATATTCTGTGGTGCTTTTAGATGAAATCGAAAAAGCGCATCCCGACACTTTTAATATTTTATTACAAGTATTAGATGAAGGACATTTAACCGATAATAAAGGACGTGTAGCAGACTTTAAAAACACGATTATTATAATGACCTCCAACATTGGAAGTCATTTAATACAAGATCGTTTTGAAGCTACTAAAGACATGGATTCTGCCATTGAATCGGCAAAAATAGATGTCTTAGGGGTATTAAAACAAAGTGTACGTCCTGAGTTTTTAAATAGAATTGATGATATCATCATGTTTACGCCTTTAAGCAAAGAACATATTACGGCTATTGTTGGGTTACAATTAAAAGCACTTACAAAAATGATAGGGCAACAAGGTATTACTTTTGATGCCACACAAGAAGCCATAGCTTATTTAGCAGAAAAAGGGTATAATCCGGAATACGGTGCAAGACCAGTAAAACGTGTTATTCAAAAAGAGGTTTTAAATGCTTTAAGTAAAGAAATACTAGCAGGAAAAGTGACTACAGATAGTATTATTTTATTAGACGCCTTTGATGATAAATTAGTTTTTAGAAATCAAGTATTAGAAACAAAACGCTAAAAATCAAATACTTATAAATTACAACAAAAATCAATAAGTTAATCCTTTTATTTGAAATTTAAGGTGATTGTTCTTTAAGCAATCACCTTATTTTAAATAGCATATATATAAATATACCATTTAGTATATTTTTTATATATTTGTATCATCATGACTACAAAAGCAGAGCTTACTTCGCAATATATTTTAGAAACTATTGCTCCCATTTTCAACAAAAATGGTTACGCAGCAACCAGTTTAAGTGATATAACTAATGCTACAGGTCTAACTAAAGGTGCTATATATGGTAATTTTAAAAACAAAGAAGATTTAGCAATAGCCTCTTTTAAATTCACTGTTAAAGCTATGATGAAAAGAATTGCAGATCATTTGTCTATTAGCGATTCTCCTATCGAAAAGTTATTTCTCATAACCGATTTTTATAGAAACTACTATGACTACAGCAAGCAACTTGGTGGTTGTCCAGTTTTAAATATTGGTGTAGATGCAAATAATCAAAATACTCTTTTACTTCAAAAAGTAAGACAAGTTATTGAACGTATTCAAGACCAAGTAGCAACCATAATTGAGGATGGTATTGAAGCGGGAGAAATCTCGTCAGAAGTAAATGCTATGTATTTTGCTAAACGATTAGATACCATGATACAAGGTGCCATATTTATGACCTACACCATGGATGATGATTTTTATATCCAAGATACTATGGATTTGATAGATGATATCATAGGCAAAGAACTAAAAATATAATATTTTTTTAACCAAAAATATACCATTTGGTATATTAAATAACATACATATGAATCAATTATTAGACGTTTTACGAAGCAAAACAAAAATCAGATTTCAAGACTGCGACCCATTTAATCATTTAAACAATGGAAGTTATATCAATTATTTTATGAATCATCGTGAAGATGCTTTGATAGATAATTATGATATAGATATTTTTAAAATGGCAAAAAAAGAAGGTAAGGGATGGGTTTCTAGCAGCAACCAAATTGCTTACTTAAAACCCGCATTTTTAATGGAAACTGTCGTTTTAGAGTCTCAATTAATACGTTTCACAAACAGTCAATTACATGTAGAAATGCGCATGTATAACGAAGACAAAAGCCATTTAAAGGCCATCATCTGGTGCGGTTTTGTTCATTTTAATTTATTGACACAAAAACGAGAAATACACACAGAAGATTTAATGCAACTTTTTGAAAATGTTAAGAATCCTGTCAACGTATTTACATTTGAAGAACGTTTAAATCAATTAAAATCGAATGCAATCGTAAAAACTTAATTCAACCAATATTTACTTTGTTACACTTAATGAACTCGTTTAAACTAAAAACATCGTTTTTATAAAATTTATTTATAAACTATACTATTTCTCATTTGATATAACCAATATATTAATCTGACAAAAACCTGTATAAACCAATACAACATGTGATATTTATAAATTTGTATAAATAATCATCAGATGTATTTTTGAAAATTCCTACAAATCAATTTTAATACAGTAATATGAAGATAAATTAGTTAGCTATGGTATGATTATTGTTAATAAAAATATGTTTTTATGTAAATTTTATATCATTATAAATATGTAAATTTGTTTTTGTGTATAGCACCAAAACTATACACAAATAGTAATAATTCTGGTTTATCCCCTTAATAAACTCTTAAAACCTACTTATAACGATGGATATATCCAAGTATATTGATTATACACTTTTAGACCCTACTTCTACAGAACGTAATATTATAGATCTATGTCATGAGGCAAAAAGAAATAGCTTCTATGCTGTTTGCGTTAATAGTTCATACGTAGCATTAGCAAAACAACTATTAGAAAAAACAGATGTTAAAATTTGTTCAGTTATTGGTTTTCCTCTTGGGTCTATGGCAACAGCTTCAAAAGTTTACGAAGCAAAGCAAGCTATTAGTGATGGAGCAGATGAAATTGATATGGTTATTAATCTTGGATTTCTTAAAAGTAAAAATTATGTGTCTGTTTTAAAAGATATCACCGATGTTAAACTTGCCATGGGAGATAAACCTTTAAAAGTTATTTTAGAAGTTTCTGAGTTAAACAAAAATGAAATCATAAAAGCCTGTGAAATTTCTCTAGACGCCAATGTAGATTACATTAAAACATCTAGCGGGTTTTCAAAAAGTGGAGCAACATTAACTGTTGTTAAAATTATAAAAAAAACAGTTAAAGATTTTATTAAAATTTGCGCATCTGGTGGTATTAATGACGTTGAAACTGCTACAAAATATGTTGACATAGGCGTTAGTAGAGTTGCTACTTCATCAGAATTTAAAATAAAACAATCCGTGTAAAAACAAATTTCAGTATAAAAACGACAAAAAAAGGCTTTGAAAATGCACGTTTTCAAAGCCTTTTTCTTTTTAGACAAGCGGAAAAAAGTTAAATTTTTACAAGTCTTAAAAACTGATTAAAGTCATTGTTCGTATATAAATTAAATGACATCTTAACTTATTCAAAGTTTATTTGAATAATAGTATTAACTTTAACTAGCCATATGAGACCAATCAATCAATATATAGATCATACACTTCTAAAAGCAACTGCCACAACAAATGATATTGCTATGCTTTGTGAAGAGGCAAAAATACACAAGTTTTTCTCTGTTTGTATAAATAGCTGCCATGTGGCTTTAGCCAAAGAAAAATTACAAGACAGTGACGTTAAAATTTGTAGCGTTGTTGGTTTTCCTTTAGGATCAATGAGCACTAAAGCCAAAGTAGCAGAAGCAACCTTAGCTTTAAATAATGGAGCAGATGAAATTGACATGGTCATTAATCTTGGTTTATTAAAAAGTAAAAACTTTGATGGTGTATGGAAAGATATTGAAGCTGTAAAAAAGTGTATGCCAAATAATATCTTAAAAGTTATTTTAGAGACATGCTATCTTGAAGAATTAGAAATAATCAAAGCCAGTGAATTAGCTATACAAAGCGGTGCAGATTTTATAAAAACATCAACAGGTTTTGGGCCAGGTGGAGCTACATTACATGACGTGAAACTTATGAAAAGTGTTTGTTCAAATGGTACTAAAATAAAAGCCTCTGGAGGCATAAGAGATTATAAAACAGCTATGGAATATATTAATTTAGGTGTTGATCGTTTAGGTACTTCATCTGGGATTGCCATTCTAAAAGGTGCTTCTTCAAATTCAAACTACTAAAATGAGCGTACATATAGAAGCGAAAAAGGGAGACATTGCTGAAACTATTTTACTTCCTGGTGACCCTTTAAGAGCTAAATGGATTGCGGAAACCTTTTTTGAAAACCCCGTGTGCTTCAATAAAATAAGAGGCATGTATGGATATACTGGGATTTATAACGGGAAACGAGTTTCTGTAATGGGAACAGGTATGGGAGTGCCTTCTATTTCTATTTATGCACACGAGCTTATTACCGAGTATGACGTTAAAAACTTAATACGTGTAGGTAGTGCCGGATCCTACCAAAAACATGTAAAAATTAGGGATATTGTATTGGCTATGGCTGCTTCTTCAAATTCTGGTGTGAATGAATTACGATTTGGCGGTGCCGACTATGCCCCTACTGCTAATTTTGAGTTATTTCAAAAAGCAGTAGAAGCAGCTAAATCTAAGGGTATACCTTTAAAGGCTGGAAACGTTTTCACTTCAGATGAGTTTTATGAAGACGATTTCGAATCTTATAAAAAATGGTCGAAATTTGGAATACTATGTGTAGAAATGGAAACTGCCGGTTTATATACTATAGCTGCGAAACATAGTGTAAAAGCTTTAACCATTTTAACAATTTCTGATTCTTTAGTGACCGGAGAACGCACTTCTAATAAAGAACGAGAAACTACTTTTAAAGAAATGATAGAAATTGCATTAGAACTAGCATAATTTTATGATAGTAATTTCTAAGACACTTCTTCTTCAAAATATTAAATTTGAAAACCATTCAGAATTAGTTGAACTCATGGCCCGTATCTACCCGCCTCCATACAAACATTTATGGAAAAATGAAGACTGTCGTTGGTATTTAAATAAGTGTTACGGTTTAATCAACTTAAAAAAAGAATTAAATAATAGGGATGCATTTTACTATTTTGTAATTAATAATTCAAAAACCGTGGGGATCTTAAGGCTGGTTATCAACCAACCATTAAAAGAGTTCCCTAATCAATTAACGACATATTTACACCGCATATATTTAAGTAAAGAAGTGCAAGGAAAAGGTATTGCACAACAGTTATTTAATTGGTCTGAAAAAATAGCAAAACAAAACGACAACAAACTTATTTGGTTAGAGGCTATGGATACTCAAGATCAAGCTCTGAAATTCTACAATAAGCAAGGTTATAAAACAATTAAAAATATGACATTAGAATTTGATCGCATTCATAAACATCTAAGAGGGATGTTGCTTATGAGTAAAGCATTGTAGAAAAGCCATATTCATTATTCAACTTTTACCTGCTCAAGATTAATTCTTGATAGCTCTTTTAAACTGTTAATTCCATATAAACTATCCAAAGACAACAAATTTGCATTTTTACTAAGAGGTTTAAAATTAATATAATCTACAAACCTTATCCCCTTTATATAACGTTCGTTATAAGCCTCTCGAAAACGTAAGCCTACACCATCATCTTCGGCATAAGAATACCCCAAATAATCTACTTTAAAAGTTTTAGTATCTACCCAATAGATAAACTCATCTTCAAAATCTTCACCACCGCCATCTTTATTAAAGGTGATTTTTATTTTATGATATTCTTTGTTCTTAATATCGATTCTCCCCAAATATTCTTTATTTACCGCAGGGTTATTTAAACCATATGGTAATACTGAAAAGTAATGGACTGAGTTTACAGAACTGCTATACTTTACAGCCATACTATCTGGTGTATCAACAAAATCGTCATTTACAAAACGCTCAAAACCCTTATTTGTTAAAATATCTAAAATTGAATCGGTGGTATTTGTAGACAAACGCCCGTATAAAAAATCGCCTTTATTACGCTTAGCCAGATAATGTTTATCTCTAAAATTAAAATGGATGCTTGATGAATCTAATAATGCGCCTCCTGAAACCTCAATAGCTCTATCTATAATAAATTGTGCATCATTGTTTTCGCAGCTTAAGAGGGTAGCCACAACAAAAGAAAATAATACTATCTGTTTAAAGAATTTCATATACTTTTTTGTTGTAAGTCGTAAAGCTAACGAATACTTACTACTGTAAGTATAAAATTATCTTAATGTTTAATGTCATTTCTATGATATAACTCAATTTTTTAAATCGAAATCATATTCTTTACTATTTAAGATTGAAATGAATTGTACCTCCCGTGAACTTTTGCGCTAAAATATTAATAGCAGTTTCTTTTAATTGCAAAACTCTTGGATACCCTCCGGTAGTTTGACAATCTCTCATTAAAATAATGAGTTTTCCTGAGGGTGTCAATTGTACAGTTCCTGGTAATACTGAGGATGTAATAATGGGTTCTAAATCATTCCCTAAAGATTCTTCTAATTGATAAGCCATTCTATTATTTTTTTTAGAAATAGTAAAACTTGTTGCAAATAGTGAATCTTGTTGCACTTTTGAAAGCTTTTGAAATTCTGGTCCTTTAAAAACTTCAATATGCTTAGTTGTAAAATGTCTGTCTCTTACTTTAATCACGGCATGCTTCATAGTAAAGTCTTTCAATGGTGCATTCACTAACAATTCATTGTTTTTAGATAACCTGGATTGTTTTGTCACACCTTGATACATACTATAGCTATTCATAACGTTTTCGGTCTTAAAACCACCTAAAACAGCCAAATAAGACCTAAACCCAGAAATAAGTTTACCAAAAGATACGATATCACCACTTTTTACCTGAACAGGTTTATTTAATTTTATAGGGATTTCATTTAATTCAGGTGATATATCTGCTCCAGAAATGCAAATACTGGTATCACAGTTAAATTCAAGAGTTGGTCCAGTCATTGTCATTTCTATAACTGCAGCATCCTCATTATTTCCCAACAGCACATTAGCCATAGATCCCGAATAGGCATCCATCACTCCTGAATACGGCACGCCGTAGTCCTGATACCCATGACGGCCTGAATCTTGAATGGTAGAATATAAACCTGTTTTTAAAACCTTAATCATCAATCACCTCACTTTCTAATTGATAAACACCGGCGTCCACCAGTGTTTTAATATCATTATACTCTTTAAGCGATACCCGTTTAAAAATAATTTTGTCCCCGGCATTTGCAAAACAAGGTATGTTACTTTTGGGGTTAAAAAGTTCTATAGGTGAATTACCTATAACGTTCCACCCACCTGGACTATCACTAGGGTAAATCCCTGTTTGTTCACCTCCTATGGCCACAGCTCCTTTAGCCATCTTAAGTCTGGGTGTTGATTTTCGAGGCGTATGAAGTTTTTTATTTAATCCACCCAGATACATAAACCCTGGTAAGAAACCGATAAAATAAACCGTATAAATTGTTTTGGAATGGAGCTCTATAATGAATTCTTTAGATAGGTCTTTCTCAAGAGCCATCTCGTCCAGATCTATAGCAAAAATATCATCATAACACACGGGTATTTCCCATTGCTTAGATGTAAATTTGGTATTTTGTTTTTTTTCACTATATAACTTTTGAAGCTCACTTATAGTATTTTCAAAAGAAACAAAAAAATCATCATAGACAATTAATAATGAATTATATGCGGACTTTAGTTCAACTATACCTTTAATATTGTTATTTTTGATTTTCTCTTTAAACAATACAACATCAGAAAGGATATTTTCATCAATAATCGCAGGCCATTGAATTAAAACAGACCGTTCACTAAAGGGTATATATGTGAGTTTATAAGTCACCTTATTTGAATACCATGACTTTTTAAACGAATTCCTAAATTCTTTATCAAATTTACAGCATTTGGATTATCTCCATGAATACAAAATGTTTGAGCTTTTATTTCAATATAGCTACCTGTAATTGTTTTTACCTTTTGTTTTGAAATCATATTAAAAATATGGGCAAACAAATCATCTTCATTGTGTATAGATGCAGATGCTTCCTTTCTTGAAACAAGTGTTAAATCATCATTGTAATTCCTATCTGCAAAGGCTTCATTAATAATTGGAATATTTTGAGATATGGCTTTCTTTTCAATAACCGACCCAAAGGGTACATAAAGCTTGACTGGCAACACCATCGCTTTCATGACTTCTATAATAACATCGGCTACCTTTTCATCAACCGCAGCCAAATTATACAAAGCGCCATGCGGTTTTATATGATGTAAATTTCTATGTTCTTCACGAAGAACATGTATTAAATCATCAACCTGTCCTTTAATACTTTTAAATAAAGCAGCACAAGACATTTCCATGTTCATGCGACCAAAATTCACTTTATCCGGAAATGACGGATGTGCACCAATTTTAACGCGATGCTCTTTAGCTAACTTAATGACGTTGCGCATCGTATCTATATCACCTGCATGTCCACCACATGCAATATTGCAAGAGGAAATATACGGCATGAGTTGTGACTCATTACCAATCCCCTCGCCTACATCTACATTAATATCAATGGCATTTGGTATCACTAAAAAATATTTAACTGAAAAACTTTGTTAAGTGTTGCTACAGATAGCAAGATACTAATTCCTAGAATTATAAACCCGAAGATATTCTGTTTTATATTATTTTTATATATCCCTAAAATGGATGGTTTATTCATAATCCAAATTAAAAAGCCCGCAATGATAGGTAATAGAATACCATTAGCCACTTGAGCAAATTTAATAATATCGATAGGCTTTATAGCTAAAGACGAAAACAAAACGCCTAGCAATAAAATGAACATCCATACACCTCTAAACTTTTTAGATTTTAAATTAGAATTCCAACCTAAACAACCGCTCGCTACATAGGCTGCAGCTAAAGGTGCAGTGATCGCACTGGTAATACCCGCAGCAAATAGCCCCATAGCCAAAAAGTATTTGGCAAAACTTCCAAATAGAGGTTCTAATCCTTTTGCTAAATCTGATGCACTATTTATATCCTGAGACTGAATGGCTGCTGCCGAAATAATAATACACATAGACACCAAGCCTCCTAACACAATGGCAATAACAGTATCTTTTCGCGCATATTTTAAATCACTCGTTTTATGCCACTTTTCTTTAACTAAGGATGCATGTAAAAACAAATTATATGGCACTACTGTTGTTCCAATTAATCCAATAACGGTTAATATACTATCGCCTGAAAACTTTGGAATGAAAAGGCCTTTGAAAATTTGTGATATATCAGGTTTCGTTATAATCGCTGTGATTAAAAATGCCAAACTCATTAATATCACCAACCCAACCAACACCTTTTCCAGCAGCTTATAATTTCCTATATACAGCAAAACAAAGGCTATTACCCCAATAACGATACTTAAAGTATTCATAGAAAATCCACCAATTTCTATATTCGGATTTCCAAAAATTGTTTGTAAACCTAAAACGCCACCGCTAATATTACCCGCTTCGTAAGCCGCATTACCAATCACAATAGCAGATAGAATTAATACAATGGTCAGCCCTTTTAAAATAGGGTTCTTGATTTCTGTTCGTATAATTTCTGATAAACCTTTCTGAGAGATAATCCCCAAACGCGCAGACATTTCTTGAAGCACTACAGTAGCTATTATGGACAATAGCATGGCCCATAGTAATGAATAGCCAAAACCGACACCTGCTAGTGTACAGACCGTTACAGTTCCCGGCCCAATAAATGCGGCAGCTACTAACGGACCTGGACCTATATTTTTAAAAATGTTTTTCAAAGGACTCAAAAATAACAAATCTTATCTATTGTGCCCATTATTTTATTTGAGTTAGTAAAACGTCAACTGCTTTTTTAAGTTGCGTATCTTCTTTTTTAGACTTATCATCCGGGTTATTGAATACTAAAACATCTGGTACTGCAGGTCCCAACTCCATATTGGACTGAGATTCTTTTACGTACCAACCTCTAAAAGGCATTCTGACTCTAGAACCATCAATTAGAGATGCGCTTCCGGTAGAAATAACAGCTCCAAACGTAGGTACACCAACTAAAGTTCCTATGTTTAATGCTTTATAAGCATGTGAAAATATTTCGGCATTAGAATAACTTGATTGATTACATAATGCTATCGATGGTTTTGTCCAAGACGCTAAAGGCAAACGCTCACTAAAAGGATAGTGATTCTTAAACTTTTTATGTTCCTTTTCTAAGTCTTTTGCCGCGCCTCTAGGCACCGTATATGCATGTTGTTTTACATTGAGTACTGCCATTAAATAATCGGTTGTCCAGCCACCGCCATTAAAACGTACATCTATTACAACCCCCTCTTTTCCATGTCCTGCTGCTGTAAGCTCTCGCTCAAAACGCTCAAAACTTGACCAGTTCATACCCTGTATATGAATGTACCCTAACTTTCCATTAGAATACTTATTAGTTAACTGCTTGCGCTCTTTTACCCAAGCATTATAATTTTCAACTCGGTTGCTGCTTTTTGGTCTAATAACTATTTCTTTAATAGCATCACTTCTATTGACTTCTAAATAAATTTTTTCGTCCGAAGTACCTTCTAACAAACTATAAATATTTAGGTTTTTAGTAAGTTTAGTACCATTAACAGCCGTAATAATATCACCAACATAAAGCTTACTTACACTTCTATCTCCTGGCATGTTATTTACTACTGATAATACTTTAAGGCTTCCGTTTTTATCTGGAAATAATTCTAAGCCTAACAAGCCTGTTCTTTCTCTTTGCAAGTGGTCTCTTTGTTCTCCACTTCTAAAGCCCATATGACTAGCATTTACTTGCCCTAACATCCAATTGAACATGTTTTGAAAATCGCTACGAGTGGAGGCCTTCATTGCTAAAGGTTTGTACACTTTCTTAAGGTTTTCCCAGCTTTTTCCATGAAAATTAGGGTCGTAGAATCCATCATTAATAGCTTTCCATGCTTCTTCAAATATTTGATTGGATTCTAAATTGTAATCAATATCTAACTTAGCAGATATAGGGAGGTTTTCTGATTTATCACTCGATAAATTTATACTATTAAGGCTTCCAGGTCCTTTCGTCATAAACAACTTAGAATATTTTTTATCTAGAATTATATTAGACGGCCTGCTATTTTTTGTTGTTATTGCCTTTTTATCTTTCCCTTCCCATGAAATTTTGAATAAATCAGATTCTACACTAGCATCTCCTCTATTACCATTTCCTGTTGTATAATAAATAGTTTTCCCGTCTTTTGAAAATGCTGCACCAAACTCACCTCCTACAAATGATGTTACCTGAACCTGACGTTCATGAATATCTTGAAAATCGATAACAACATCTTCTACAATATCTTTCTCCTTTTCTTTGTCATCTTTATCCTTTTTGTCTTTTTTCTTTGAAGAATCATCCGGGTCTTCATCCCAATCACGCTTCGTTTTTTCCCAATCTTTCTTATTCAACCAAGTAAACCAAATATCAAAATCACTATTATTTCTATTAGATGAAAACATGAGTTTTTTTCCATCCGAGCTCCAAATGGCGCCTCTATCTTGTTTGGGATGCATAGAAATATTAACTGGTTTTCTACTATTATCTGCTTTATGGATATATATTTCGGCATTAAAATCTAAATCTTGTAAGCTATATGCTAACCATTTTGAATCTGGAGACCAAGACACATTACTAGCATTATTCCAACCGTCTAATAACATTGTTTCTTTTGACAATTTTCCATTGGTATCAATATTTGCTACAACTAATTTCCCTCTACCTCTATTAAAAACAAGTGATTTTCCATTGGGTGATAGTACTGGATTAGACTCCTGTTCATTAGTTTTCGACAGTCTTACTACTTTATGTTTCAATGTTTTGAATAAATCACCCTCTTTATCGTCATCAGATTTCGCTAAATATAAATCGTTTTGCCCATCTCTATCCGATACAAAAACGAGTGTGCTATCACTTAACCATACGGGCATTCGATCTCTATAAGACGACTTAGAAACATTAACTGTTCTAGATTTTTCTTTTTTATTTTCTCTTATAAAAATTTCGCCCCGAATTACTAAAGCGCTATAATCGCCATTAGGAGACAAGGCTATATCTCTAATATTATTACTATACGTTTTATGCTCTATGGGATCCAACCTATAATCTGAAGCAATATTTATTTTAACTTCCTGTTGTTTTTTTGAAATAGCATTTACTAAATACACTTTATCACCTTTAATCATAACCAAATCTTTGCCATTCCTACTTATGTGAAATGAAAAGATTCCCATATCTTTAAATGACGTTATTGAAGTGATGTTACCTTGCTTTTCTCCTGCACTATTAATATCTAGTTTATGTACATTGTACCTTCCACTTCTGGCTGATTGAAAATAAATAGTTGTATCATCACCCCATTGCGGATAAAAATCTTGTCCTTCAAAAGTTGTTAACTGAATATAAGTATCTTTTTCAATATTATAGATCCAAATATCATTATTTGCTGCCCCCTTATAATCTTCACGTTGAATCCTGCAACTCCCTTTAACAAAGGCAATAAACTTTCCGTTAGGCGATAAGGTCGCATGAAGCCCAAACGCATTCATATATCTATAGGGTGTTCCTCCTTTTTCGTTAACAATATGCGTTTCATTTTCCCATTCTACCTGAGCAAAATCTCTACGTGTTGAAAAAAGGATGTCCCCATTCTTAGTATAATCTGTAATATTATCACTTGTTGAATGATAGGTTATTCGCTTTGGGGCTCCCCCCGTTGATGCTATAACATATATATCATTATTACCATATCTATTGCTTGTGAATGCTATTGATTTTCCATCAAAACTCCAAATTGGATTCGTATCATTTGCCTCATGAATAGTGAGTCGCTTTGTGTTTTGTCCGTCTCTATCTGAAGTCCAAATATCCCCTTGATAATTAAAGGCTATAGACTGTCCGTTTGGACTTATTGAAGGAAAATTGATTAAGGGACTTTGAGCAAAAATGTTATTAGTAAAAAGAAAACCAAATACTAATACAAACTTTAAAAATAACTTCATTTTGATGATTAATTAGTTAAAACACATCAAATCTAAAATATTTATATTTTATAAGCTTATTATTAGGTATTCTTTAACAAATAAAGGAATTTCAAAGGAGCTTCTGAGTCAAAACCTTGGAGAATTCATTTTATTATTACCACTCCATTTTCTATTCTGTAACAGAATTTAACGCGTAAATAGCAAAACTACCTAACCAATGCCCTCCCTCATAGCTATCGTCTACAATACCTGATAACGAATAATTAATATGATGATTTGCCATGTCCTTAAGGTGTGCATATTCGGGTAATCCTTCCGCAATCTTATTTAAACTCCAGGCACGTGAAAAATTAACGCCATCTAAATGTACTAGTTTTCCATCTTTCCTATCAGATACTTTTCCAGTTTCTAATACAAAGTTTTCCTTACTTAACTGTGGCAAAAATAAGTTTATCCATACTTTAAATTCAGACGGAACTAACACCCGTTTCATTAAAGCAGCTTCTTCTAAACAAGGTGATAAAAAATCGAAGCCGCCAGGCTCCCAGATTATTGGACAACCTACATCTTTTAAATAAAATTCTTTAGCACGCTGTTCTATTAAAGTTTTTAATGTACTATTATTTAATGTGTTAGCATAATCCCATGCAAAACTGAGCCCGAAAGCTGTATTTGGATGCTCTCCTACGCGGATTGGATAATTTAGTTTAGGAAGAAACTCTATATATTTACTAACAATTAAATCGGTTAAAGGCTGAAGATTAGCTTCTAATTCTCTTGCTATTGGCGCATCCCAACCATGTATTTCTTCTGCCAGTTTTAGTAACCAGGCCCATCCATAGGTACGTTCATAAGATTTATTATGCTTACCAAAAAAATAAGCCACTTCTATTCCTATATTTTCTTTTGATATATTATGAAGTAATTTTTGCCTAATGGTTTCTGCTTTATCCATTTCGGGAAAGGATTTTAGCAAACTTACTAAACTCCAATGCCCATGAACTGCAGAGTGCCAATCAAAACAACCATAAAAAGCAGGGTGCAATACGCTGGGTGATTTTAAATCGGCATCACCTCCTAATGTTTGAGATAATTTGTTTGGATACTCAGTATTCATACAATGCAAAGGCAATTCTGCTAAAGTATTGGCACCTTTTAAATTGAGTTTTGGAACCTCTAGAACTTTTGTATTATCGGAAAGTGAAGCAGTACTTAAAACAGGTTTATTTTTTTGTTTTTCTTCTTTTGAAGTATTACAGCTAAATAAAATAGCTACTAACAATAGTGTGATATATTTTTGCATGCCATAAATTTAGAAAATGAATTCTTAGAATCGGGTAACAATTGATATATTTTTAAGTATTGTAGATTATCTAAGGCATTTAGATTTTAAATAAACGAGTCGACATGCGATATTTTACACTCTCAAATGGTTTTAACTTGAATACAGAGTAGAAACTGCTTTTTTGGTTTCATATTAAGCAGAAAGCCCCTTCTGAAATATTTTAACCTTTATTAAAGCAGTTTCTACTCTGTATTCTAGTGCAACTATACTCAAAGAGCCTTAACTCTAAACAAATATTTGTTTGACTTGTAGATTTTTATTTTTTGTTAGTAAACCTTAATTATTTAAAATACGTTTTAAACCTCTATTTAGATTTTTTTCCAAAAAATCATATTTATTATCACTTAAAAAAAGAGTCTTTATTTCTTTAAATAACGTATTTATGTCATCATTAGTATAACCATGATCTTTAATCAATAATTGGATTCTTTTGATACTTTGATAGTCATTATCTTTCTTAAATTCATTTTGGATTTTTTCAAAATTACTCGTTCGCATTTTTGATTTGATATAGTTTATTTCAAATTTTGATTCAGAAAAATCGGTATTAGCACAATAAATTAATGTATAAATTTTTAGTTCTTCGCTCGTCCAGTTAGTCTTGATTTCCCTCATTATTTTTTTATAATTTCCTAAGCATTATGACTTAAATACAATAAAAAACAAAAACGGGTAGTATGTAAGCAAAGTTATACAAAAATATTTTATCCAACAATTCTTACGATCAAATTCCTATGCGGAAAAACCACATTAATTAACCATTAACTTCTTCAACTCTTTCTAAATTAGTAATTATTTGATGTTTTTTTATAATTGATTGGGCTCTTTGATAAATGACCTGCTGCAACACGAAATATAGCAACAGGAACAACAGTCCAGTTAAATAAATTTAGAAAGAGGTTAATCTTTTGCTATTAAAGAGAGTTCTATGCGGCACCTAAGTACCTTAAGGAGAGTTTAAAGATAAACAAAAAAACACAATTAACCGTTATTCAGGTTAATTGTTTATAATTCTTCGAATACCTATTTCAAGACAAAATGAAAGCAAACTAGGCTTCGTATATTTATTTCTGGATTATGAAAGATTCTTGTGTTTGTTGGAATTTGTTTTGTTATTTCCAAAAAGGCACATATAAGGAGAACTTTTCTGTTTTTTGTTTTCTTACTCTTACCTCCACTAGTTTTGAAAACTAGCAGGTAGCAGGTATTTTTTATGTCACTACTAATATTCATTTTTATAACTGGAAAAGTTATTATATAAAATAAAAGGTTTAGAGTATCTAAACCTCTAAACCTTTTTAATTTATAAATTGATTTTCGTAACCAGTTAGTATGTATCTATTTCTCTTCTCTTTTAATAAGGAGATGGTCCAGTACATCCATAAAAACCCCAATAATACCTAAACACCTTAGGATGTATACTACAGCACCAAGAACCTGGTGCTGCCATAGCTGCCAATGTTGCACAAATACAAGCGGCATTGTTATTACATCCTGCTAAAACAGCCAATAAAGCTATAGAACAACAACCCTCTGTGGCTACAGGCCATTTCCATGAAAGCATAACAGATACGCCACCAGGCTTATAACCAATCAGTTCTATGGGAAAAGAATACACACCATCTTCTCCTATTTTATTAATATCTACACGATGCTCATAACTACTAAGGCCATCTCGAAATTTAGCAACTTCTTCTTTAGCAATTCTAGCAGTAATAACTAATGGAATCACATCGTTAAACTCGCCCGAAAATATGGTATCCTTTAAAAGAGTCAACCCTTTTAAAGTCACATTTCCTTCTATGAGTTCTCCTTCTTTTGAAACCTCAGCCTTGCTGAGTTCAATAGCAGCAGCTCCTTCGGGCATGGGCCATGTGGGATCTACTATTTTAACTTCTGGTTCTGGGCTAGGAACGCTAGCAGCTTCCTTAGGTTTTTGATTGCATGCAGCTAACATGACCGCAATCATAATAAACAACATTAAGTTTTTCATAATTATTAGTTTAAGTTTGTTAAATTGGACCGCCTACAACACGAAACTCAGCAACAGGAATAGCTGTGCCAGTTAAATATATTTAGTGAGAGAGGTCTTTTGCTATTAAATAAAATTCAATACGGCATCTAAGTGCCTAAAGGAGAGCCTTAAAGATAATTAAAAAAAGTTAATTAACTGTTATTCAGATTAATAGTTTATGATTATTTGAATATCTGTTTCTAGGCTAAATGGAAACAAACTAAGCTATATTTATTTATTTTTAGGATAGAACAAATTCAATTATTAAATAGATTCCTAATTATTATTTTTAGAAATTCCGAGTTTTTTTGCCATTTGTTCTAGACTAAACTTTTCGGAACCTGATTTATCTCTATAATACTTTAATTTTTTATAAAGTCTTTGATAGTTTACTTCTTCGTTATTATCAAGAAAATTCATTTCAATAGAAGGAAGCATATCAGTATTATTTGAATAAAGGTACATAAAGGATGTATTTTCTTCGTTACGAATAAGAGCAAAAGCAATATCCTTTTTAGTTTCATTTACATAATTTTTAGTTGGACAGAAGAAAATTTTACATTCTCGAGTATCGTGGTCTAATTCATTTACTAGCCTTTGAACAGTATCTCGTAGATTTATAGAATAAGCACTGTTAATATTTTTTGATGCTAATTCATCAATGATAAAGAATCTTTCAATATTTACTAATCTTTTTGCTGCTTCAACATTTGACTTCAAAAAACTCTTTTTGTATTCTTTTTGTAAACCGGGATATCCGTCCAATAATTTTTTGTCGTCTTCATCGAATTGCCAAATATCTATTGTTGTTACAGTCCTATAAACATCTCCTTTACCTAAAATATCCAATACACTTCTAAAAATATACATAAAATACATACGGTGGTCTAAACAAAACTGTGGGTATATTCCATTAGACATAAGGTTATATTTATTTAGCTCAACTTTTATTCTATAAGCAATATATCTCAATTTATAAAAGTCAGATTCCTTATCAAGCCCTTCAATCAATTTATCAATTTTTTTTGCTTCTTTTTCGATATCCTTTTTTACAATAGCTAATGGAATTTTTTTAGCAATTCTTTTTTTATTATAATAGGATATAAAGGGAAGTATAAAAAATAAAATCACGACTGTAACTAAAATTACGACCCCATAACTTAATTCAAATGTGTTTTTCAATAAGAAACCAATTGAGAGTATGCCTGCTGATAAAGGAATTATAACTTTAGCTATTTCTAAAGTATCATTGTTGAAATATTTGGTTAGAAAATTCAATTAGTCTATTTTGATTTTGTAACTACTTATATTGTTTTTAAACTTATTATTTTAATTAATACAACTAAAAAATAAAATAGGGTGGCAGTATAAGAACATAAATTTCTTTCGTATTGCTTAGGATTGTTTTTTAAACTTATCAAAATTCATTATTTCTTCTTAGTTCCTTGTACTATTATACTTCCAATTAATTGGATTGGAAACAAAATTAGTCACAATGGGATTATTATGAAGGTGATTTATTTTTTGTTGTATTACTTTATCTCATAAAAAATTCCTGCCTTACTGAAACAAGTTCAGCACATGTCGTAGGAATTAGTCACCCCAACCACCCTTCACGATCCAAACTCCTATACTGAATGGCCTCACTAATATGAGTTCCATTAACTGCTTCAACACCTTCTAAATCCGCAATCGTTCTAGAAACTTTTAAAATCCTATCATAAGCACGAGCAGAAAGATTTAATCGCTCCATAGCGGTTTTTAATAATTGTTTAGAAGCGTCATCCAACAAACAATAATTCCTAATTTGTTTCGTATTCATTTGTGCATTATAATGCACTACATCCGATTCCTTAAAACGATTGGTTTGAATGGCTCTAGCTTTGGTAACCCGTTTTCTAATATCTACAGAAGTTTCTCCTTTTCTATCCTCAGAAAGCTTTTCAAAAGGTACAGGAGTCACTTCAATATGAATATCAATTCTATCTAATAAAGGCCCTGAAATTTTACTTAAATACCGTTGCATCTCTGCTGGACTAGATGTAACTGGAGCATTAGGGTCGTTAAAATAACCTCCTGGGCTTGGGTTCATACTCGCTACTAACATAAACGACGATGGATAAGTCACCGTAAATTTGGCTCTTGAAATAGTCACTTCTCTATCTTCCAAGGGTTGACGTAGCACTTCTAGAACGCCACGTTTAAATTCGGGTAACTCGTCTAAAAACAATACCCCATTATGAGATAAAGAGATCTCTCCCGGTTGTGGAAATGCACCTCCTCCAACAAGTGCAACGTCACTAATAGTATGATGTGGACTCCTAAACGGACGTTGCGCCATCAATCCTGTATCTTTTACCCGACCAACCACAGAATGTATCTTGGTTGTTTCCAAAGCTTCATACAAGGTCATAGGTGGTAAGATACTTGGCAGGCGTTTTGCTAACATGGTTTTACCTGCTCCCGGAGGGCCAATTAAAATAATATTATGACCACCAGCCGCCGCAATTTCCATACAACGCTTAATACCTTCTTGCCCTTTTACATCGGAAAAATCAAATTCCGGAAACTCTAAATTTTTATAAAACTCTTCTCGGGTATTGATAATGGTTTGCTCAAGTGGTTCGCCTTTATCAAAAAAATTGATGACTTGCTTGATATTATCAACACCATAAACTTCCAACCCATCAACAATAGCAGCTTCTTTAGCATTTTGACTAGGTAAAATAAAACCTTTATAATTCTCTTCTCTTGCCTTCACTGCAATGGGCAAAGCTCCTTTTATGGGTTGTAAACTTCCATCAAGGGAGAGTTCTCCCATAATCAAATACTTCCCTAGCGTTTCAGCTTGAATTTGCTTGGAGGCTGCAAGGATGCCAATAGCTAAAGTAAGATCGTATGCACTCCCCTCCTTTCGCAAGTCGGCAGGAGCCATATTAATTGTTATTTTCTTTCCGGGGATTTTATAGCCGTTATTCTGTAATGCGGCGGCTATACGGTAATTACTCTCTTTTATTGCGTTATCTGGTAATCCAACTAAATGGTAACCAATCCCTGAATCTACGTTTACTTCAACGGTTATTGTTGTCGCTTCTACACCGAAAACGGCACTTCCAAAAACTTTTTTAAGCATATAATTTGTTTATCGCTTAAATGTAAGAAAAGTATTTCTTATTGTAAACAAATTAAACTTACATTATAATAAACCTACAACCATCCCTTAATAGAATATACCTAGTGCTTTTGTTTCCTTCATAAACCTTCCCTCTAGTGCCGAGGAGGTTACTATGATTTACACCACATTACTTGATTAGGTAGTCATATCTGCTAATGACATTAATCTACGAATAGAAACCGTATGACGTGCTCTATTTAAAATATTCCCAATAAATATCGATACGTTTAATATCCATTTAAGTAAGCCATAATTTTTACTTTCATTATATTCTAAATGATAAGTACTAGGTAAACAGTAATAAATTTCTGATTTAAAAGCTTTAACTGGAGGTATCTCAGTTTTTACGCTTGTAGTTTCATATGGGTTTTCAATATCATAATCGGTAAATAAATGGTCCCTAAACAAAATAGGTGTATTATTAAGTTCTGGTAATAGTTTACTCACAACTTCAGTTTCTGGAGGCGTCTTAGTTCTTGCATAGGTTGATGTAACTACCGAGTTATTTACAGATAAATCAAGTTTGGTAAAGTTTTCAATAAACCTTTTTGTTTCCTTGGATGGAGATTTATAATCTTGCTCATACCTTACTTCCATGTTATTATTATCAATAGTAAATATAAATGTAGATTTCGCTATACCACTATTAAAAATGGCCCAATACATATTTGTACTATATCCTTCAGGAGTTAGGATATTAGTTCTTCTGTCATAATGTTTTGGGCTACATTTATCAAATATCTGAACATTTTTTCCATTGTTAGAAATAATAACTTTAGTTGTGCTTTTTGAGTCTTCATTATTATTAACCCAAATACCATCAATAGTACTTTTAATAGTTAATATACAATTGGCATCTTCCATTTGGTGAGTTTTTGAGGTTGATTGACTTTGATTTATTAATACTGTATTTTAAATTAAGTTTTCATTTTGAAATATTGATATAAAGATATTTTGAAAGTTAGGTTTACTCAAGAGTGAAAAGCCTAAAAATCACAAGGGGATTATTCCGAAATATGACAAGTGTTTTATTTTATTTAATGGGTGTTTTTCCCCAGTTACCACTAATTTTTAAAACTAGTGGCCGTATGAGTAATCAAAAGAAATAAAATTAAAAGAGGAGATCTTTTTGTTTTACCTGCTACCCCATTCTATGCTTGAAAACATAAGACCCCGAAAATATTTCGGGGCCTTAATTAACACCTAGCATGATAAAGCTACAACCATCCTATAATATATAGTACATACTAAGTATTCTTTAATTTCCTTCATACCTCCTACCACTAGTACCAGGAAGGTAACTTTGATTGACGCCACATTGCATAGCAATAGTCGTCATATCTGTTAATGATCTACTACTACGAATAGAAACATTATTACGTACTCTATCTTTAAAATGGTCCCAATAAATATCAATAAGATCGGTATCCATTTCGTTATTAAAGAGTGCTTTAAACTGATCTTTTGTGGTACTGGTATATCCAGTAAAATAATCGGAATACGCCAGTGGAAGAATAAATGTATAAGGGGTATCAACAGAGGCTGCTGTATAATTACGTGCATCTAATTCTTGCTTTATAGCACTAATCGTTTCTCCACTTTGTAACATACCTTCTGAAAATACTTTTACGAATAGTGCCAAGGGGTCTTGCCCCTGATTGGCAGATATTCTAGTATTAAAGGTTTTTACTGCCCAGATAAACGGATCTATTTCTGCAACATGCATGGAAGTCATGGTCATCATCATAGCCATGACGGTTTCATTATGCACAATAAATTTCCCTGGAAGGTCTTGAATTCTATAGACACTATATTGATTATTTAATCGTCTTCCACTACTACCTGTTGCTTCTCTAATTTCATCATGAAGCCACACATGACCATCATAACCAAATAACTGACGTAACCATCGCCGCCATTGTGAAGGCGCATTTCGTTCGACACGCATGTCTCCATTTCTGTTAAACCAATTAAAATGCTGTTGAAATTGACTATAATTATAATAAAAAGCAGCTACGTGTGCTATGGCTTCCATATACGCAAAACGTTTACTCGGTACAGCTTCGGTATAGAAATGAGACCCGTCATTACCATAGTGGTACCAGTGACCATCGACATTAAACGGTAGTGCCAGTGAGTTTGTTTGATCTTCGGCATGCATGAGCTCATGAAGAAAGGTTTCTTTTAGCCATTGTGCACCATGAATACCAATATAGTGTATTCCCATATCCATATAACCGCCCCAATTAGGTTCTTGTGCCAGGGTCCAATGCGATGCATGGGGCCAAACATGTCCAGTACCATCCGGTCTCGGATTATGAACAGTGGAAGGCACACTTGATGCTGTAAAAGCTGTTTGATCATTCCATAAATACACCGCAATTTTTCTATTATTGATCCGTAAAAGTTTTGCGGTATAATACTGTAATGAGGCATCTCCTCCATTACTAGGGGTTTTTAATAAAGCTCTTACAAAATCACGAAGTGACGTGGTATTCGCATTGGTCCAAAATGCTCCGGATTCAGTGCCATTGCTAACTTGCTGATTATCCACACCTAAATAGGTACTATTAGAAGGGTTATCGTAATAAAAGAATTCTATATTAGCTATAATAGTAGCTCTGTCTGTATTTTGTGAGTATACCTGATTGAAGCAAAATCCAACAAGTATGATATATGTTATTTTTATTAATGTGTTCATCTGTTTCATTTTTAGTTAGGCAGTTCATCAACATATAAGGTTTCAAAACTTGTGGTTTGTCTTCCCGATGTTTTTTGTTCATTTCCCCATAGCCTCCAAGTGACTTCGTAATCATATTCCTGACTTCCATTGGGTAACATAAATTCTACTTGCCCGGAAAGCACATCTTTTTTAGGGTTTAAACTAAATTGTTTCATTTGGTCATCCCCTCCTAAGTTGTAATAGATTTTTATATCTATAGCGCGTACTCTTTGTTCATCAAGTAAATCTTTATCGGCTTCTATCGTTATGACTCTTCTGGTCAAAGGAGGGCTCAAATTAATAGCACTTCTGTTCGTAGACTCCCAATCGGTTTCTATATTATTTCCACCAAAGAAACTCCATGCAATTTTATAATCGTAATCAAACCATTTCGACCTGTTATTGTCTCCTTTCCATCCATATAACATGGTGAATAGGTTACCGTCCTGATTAAAGTTTTTACGGGTAATACGCACTTCGTCATAGGTAAATGCTTCAGACTCATGTTTTTTACGTAATTGCACAGTTCCATAATTGATATACTTATCAAAATCATTGGCGTTTAACCCGTCTAACAAGGCTAATATTTCACGTTGTTTAAATACGGGGTCGTCCAGATTGGTTTCTATAAAACATTTAGGGCAACTAGTCATATTCACTTCTAAATCGCCACCAAATGGTGAAGGAATGGTTGTTGGATAGCTTTCTTTTAAACTAAATGTCTTTGTTCCGGAGATTTTTATCTTCTTTACTGTGTATGAAGCTACAATAGCAATGGAAGGCATGTTTGGTTCCTCTTCAAGGTTTGATGCATTATTGCTAGGGGTTGTGCCATTTACTGCCCGTTGAGAATCTCCAGGGGTTAATCCACCTGATTGCTCTGGCCTTAAATCACCATCTGTTGCATCTGTACTAGCCACATCACTGTCAGAGTCCGAATCTGAGTCTGTTTCATCAGTACTAGCAGCGCGTTCTCGTTCTTCACGAGCAACTCTTTCCCTTTCTGCATTTCGTCTTCTAACAGCATCTCGCTCTGTTCTGGCTTCGGTTCTAGAGGTGTTTAAAAGATTGGTTGCTCTTGTTAATAGGCTTTCATTACCTTGTGAGTTGGCTGCCGATGTTAATTGAGATATACTAGGCCCCTGAGAACTTCCAAAAGGTGTAAACAATAAATCTGTAGCTTTTTCAACGACTTTATCTATAGCAGCTTGCATACTAAAGTTATCTCCAATTTTTTCAATTTCTATAGATCCATTGTCTATCAGTTCTTTAACCAATACGTCAATTTCTGCATTTAACCATGGCGTTGCTAAGCCTGCTTTAAATTGCTGACTGTCATAAATTTGATCTGTATGAATTTTAATTTTCGCTTCTATAGGAGAATTGTATCCGGCAATGGTCATATTAAAATTGAAGGTCACTAAAGAATTTCCTGTTTTAAACGAATCCCAAAGCAGTGATGCAGAACGTTTATCTAATTGCATGTTTACTGCTACATAATTACCTTCCATCGTTGGAGCCGGTGCCATGGCTACAATTTCCTGTGCCTCAGGGTCCATTAATTTTGGAATAGACACCGTAACGGTGCCTTCTTTATAAATAACAGAACCAACAATTTTCCCTCTACTATTAATTTTTTTGAGCGCTTTTTCCGCTTCATCTAACTCTTCTTCAGTCACTCCAAATCCATAGACACAATGCAGGACACCGCCTCCTATACCTTCATTGGTATTATTCTCTTCATTGTGTACCCATTTAACAAATTTCATTTTTGGGGTACCATCATCGTTTTTAGCTAAACGTAATTTATTTGGCGTGTACCAGTAAGAATCTTTGTCTTTAACACCGGGAAATAGTTTTAAAGGACCTGCATCTACAGGCTTATCCAATACAATTTGCATGGTGAAATCTTGTTGTGCATTCACTGAAAAGCAATAAAAAAACACAAGAAGAAAAATACTTAAATATTTAGATAGTGTTTTCATAATTAGTCTACTTTTAATACATCTTTAAATTTGTCTAATACTTTGTCTTTTACACTGTCTAGTATTTCTTTTCCAGCTTCTTTAGCTTCTTTGAATACTTCAGATTCATTATCCTGAAATGCTTCAGGAATAGAAGCATAGATATAATTATCATTGATTTTTGTTTCCCATGGTAATGCTAATTTGCCTTCTCTTTTATGTGTGAAAATCAAGCGATAGGCATAACCTTGTGTGTCTTTATCTGTAAAGAATGTCTCGGCAACCAGTGGTGTTTGTTTTGAAACCGTTAGCGGAACATTAGTTTCTACTTCTTTTCCAAATTTGTAATAACGAATAGCAGCAGTAACTCTAACAATGTCACTATCTTTAAGTTCATCAATATCTCCCTCTAATTCTACAGTTCTTGGAAGTACAGGAGCTGCCAATGGCACCCCTTCCCAATCTCCAACTATCCATTCTGGATCTTCGGGATAAACATAACCACCACTTAAACTCCATTGCATCTTATATTCAAAAACGTCGGGGTTTTTATCTTCGCCACGAGCATAGGTAAGCGCTGCTCGTACGCCTTTTTCTTTTAAGTAGTCTCTGTCTATGGTAACCTGATCCTGAAAATCGTTTCCTTGATTTCTTCTCTTTCTAACATTAACAGTAACATAGTTAACTTCTGTACCAAACATGTCTTCTGCCTTAAGATCCAGAATGAGGTTAATATCTCTATGCTGAAAAAATTTATCGTTTAAGTTAACTGAAGAAATACATTTTGGATTATCACGAACCCCATCATACCAAGATCCTAAATTACCCGTAAGTGGAAAGTGCTTTGGTATCGCCACCCTGTATTTTAGATTATACACTTCACGCTGACGTTGAAATCTGGTTTCTGCTTTTGTTTGATTGTACACGTATCTCGATCCATATCTGGTGTTCGGTCTTGCTGCAGCTTCTTCATCTGATGGTGGTGTTGGTGGGGATGTGGCATCTCTATCTGTTAAAGCTTCTGTAAACACATTCATAAAATTTTCTACAATTTTATCTGCCGTTTCATCATCTGTTGTGTTTTTATCAATTTCAAAAATAACGGCCTTACTTTCTATAGCGCTTTTGTAAATACTATCTACCTCATTGTAAGTGTATCTATCGTCACTTCCACTTTTAGTATCTCTGTCGTTATGTGTATATCTTGAGGAAAAACTTTCAAAGCTTTTTTCAATTTTTTTCCAATCAATAACTATTTTTCCATCAACTGCAGGGAAAAGCACATCGTATTTAAAACTCAGTTCCAGAGACACATCGGTAATAGAACGATTTTTTTCGAAAGTGGCGGCTAATAATTGAGCAGCAGTCTTATCAAGTTTTGCTGCGACTGCTATTTTAGAACCTGGAAGTGGTGATGCATTTCCTGAAGCTACGACCTGAGCCATACCTTCATCTGTAAGTACAGAAGAAATAATTCTAAACGAATTCCCATCTTCTACTTTCACATCTGCAGCACCAAGTATTACTGGGTTTCTAACGCGTCTGTACTTGCTTCTGGGGTTTTCATTAAGTTTGGTGATTTTTTGCTTTAATTTAGTTTCTGCTTCTTTAAGCTGCTTATCACTTAAACCCCATTCCATTAAAAAATGCATGAGTGCACCTTGTGCGCCTCCAGCATCGGCACGTTCTTCTGTCGTATATTTCAAAAATAGAAATTCAGGGGTGCCATCTGGACGCTTTGATAAATGTAGATTTACGGGCAAATAAAGGTATTCGCTGGAAAAAGTTTGATCTCTGGTCTTAGCTTTTCCATATAATACAATGATTGTTCCATCATCTAAGGTGACATCAACTCTGTTTTGAGAGTCCAAAATAGCTTGTCCCTGCATGGTTTGCATGCTTAAAAAGCATATAAATATCCATCCCAAAAATACTCTGGAAGACCATTGTTTAAAGTGTTGTTTTATAGTTTTCATGATATTAAGGTGTTAATTATTATTACGTTTTTTTTATTAAACGCTGACTCGTAAAAGTTCCTCTGGCTTTTTCGTCAGCATTTTTTATAATGTTTATATCTTTAAGTTTTGACAGTTCTTGATATAACCTGTTAGGTGTTGTAGATTGTTTAAAAAACACGGACTCATCTGCATGAATCTCTATATCAAGATGTTTTTCTAAAATGATTTCTATAAAATCTGCACAATTAAAGGTTCTTACATTAAAGGATTGATTATTTTCAATAATGTCTTCTATAACTTCTTTTAAAATAGCATCCGCTTCCGGAGCAGATTTTAACTGAATAAGGCCGTCTACGGGATAATGTTCTTCATGTGGAATGCCTTTACTTAATAAAGATGTTATGGTAATAGGGTTTTCCCACGATGCTGCCGGAAGTTTATAATATTTTGCTACGGTGTCATCATCTACATTAAAAGCATTAAAATCATCTTTTTCTGGCCATAAATCATAGTATGTTAGGGTGCCATCTTTTATAATATTATAAACAGAAACAACATTATTATTTTCATCCAGTGTATCTTTTACGACCGTTTTATAATTATCAATAGCGATGCCTGCATGGCCACTTTTCCCATTTATTGTAGCATAAAAAATATAATAAACATCGGCATGTGTAGCGTATGATGAAAAAACAATACATATGGGTATTATTATATTTGATATAATCGTTTTCATATTAAAACCATTTTTGAAGTTGCCCTATTATTTTTGTTTCATTATTATACATCTGGCTTACCCCTGAATTACAGGTGTATGAATTGTATTTATAATGAAGTGTTATTGTTGTTTTTTTTAACTTATTAGGATTCTTTATAGCATCGCGAATGACAACGACATCACTTTTTTTAATATGGAATGAGAGTGCTGTTTTGCTATTTGAAAGTGTAGATAGAGTTCCTCTACTTTTAAGGGAGTGTTTTAAAATATAGCCTATTATAGTATGGCTAAACTCTACTTCCTGAGACTTAGGCTCCATAGTTATAGCTCCAGCAACTACAGCTTTGTCTCCATGTTTGTTTTTTACATACAGTCGCAATTCATTAAGTTGCTCCGTAGTAATCCCCCAAGTAACAAGGCAATGTAAAATAGCTCCACTTGGAGCAGCTTTTTCGTTTTCTTTATACTCTTGAAAAGAATATTCCGGTTTTCCTTTTTTTGTAGATAAGCGTAATTGATTTGGAACATAATAGTAGGTATTGCTTCCTCGCTCTTTAAATATATCTACTGAAACGCCATTAGATAGATTTACATGTTCTTTAGTATAATCACAAATGCGTTGTGAAACAGCTGTTTTACTTACTAACAACATCATAATTAAGTATGTAATATATTTGGTTTGTTTTTTCATTATTCATCTGGTATTTCGTCAATAAATATGAGTCCAAATCGGTCCGTTCCTGTTTTAGATAGGTTTGAAGCATCTTTACGTAACCATGTAATACTATAGTTCACTTCTTCACTTGTATTAGGTAGTGTGATTTTGAAGCTTTTACCTTTTAGATCGTCTGTGGGACGTATGGTAATTCTATCATATTTAACTTGATCGAAGAATGGATAATCTATTTGAACGGAAATAGCTCTAACTCCCTTTTCTTTAAGTAAATCTAAATTCCCGTCTAAGAGAATATCTCTCCGCTGAAAAGGCACAAATAGATTGATCATAGCGCTATTTTCAGATTCCCATTTAGATTCGTAACCACCGCCACCTTTAAACTTCCATAAGGTTCTGTATTCGTAAGTCAACCAATCGGTACGGATACTATCTCCCTGGTTTAAGTAACGCATAGACAGATGGCCTTCATAGTTTTTAAAAGTCTCTTTATTAATTATTAATTCTGAAAGTGTTTCATTACCATTGGCATGTTTTTTACGCATTGCTAAAGTGACACTGTTAAGCATGTCTTCAAATTCTTTTTCTAAATCACCATCTACACCTACAAAGACTTCGCGCTGCTGAAATGCAGGGTCCCAAATGGGAACGTCTCTAAAAAATCGCGTATCGCTACCATAGGTTTGGTATAAATCACCAATATTAAAAGTGATGAAATGGTGCCTGTTTACTGTTGATCTTCCATTAAAAACTAAATTTGATTTCCCCTCAGTTCGTAGCTCCTTCATTTGGAAAGACGCATTCACTCCAAAATTGAATGTATTCCCACTAGATAGCGCACCATCTTGCCCAATGATTGAGCTAAGCGCGTCCATAAGTCCTCCGCGATGTTCCTCTGGAACAATAGCTGGTTCTATGGGTTTAAACATAAGGTCTAACAATTTGTCATAAACCGTATTTAGTAATGCTTCCATGTCATCATCATCTCCATTGGTAACCAGTTTAATACTGTTATTTTTAAAAAGTTCATCCAGGCCTAATTCCACATCGGCACTTACAAAGTAGATGTTCCCTCCTGCTCCAAAACTTTTACTCTTTTTTATTTCAGACCAATCTATTTCCAACGTTGCATCATATGCTTCAGATAATCCGGAGAATGACAAATCAAATACTAATGATATGTCTGGTGTATCCATTTTAAAGCTTTCTAAAAGTAGTTTTGAGTTTAGTGGATTAACGTCAAAAGAAAGGGCTATGCTACTGTTTTCCATAACCGGTGCTTTACCAACAGAAAGCAAACGCTTTTCATGTTCATTGTTCTCTTTATCTAGTATGGACGAAACCAACGCATAGGAAGCACTATCAAATAAAATGGGACCATCAATAGAAACTTGGTCATTTTCTAAGAGTTCCTTAAGCATAATTTCTGCTTCGTCTACTTGTACCTGAGGCGTTTCATATAATACCAGAAAGTGCAAAATACCACCGCCTCCAGCTTCTATAACAGAGCTGGTAGCATTTTCGCCTGCTGATGGCTTTTCTGTAATATATCTCATAAATGAAAACTTCGGGTGTTGCTCTTCATCTAAAGCTAATCGTGCTTTGGTAGATAAATACCTGTAAGTTTGAGGGTTGTTATGTGTCGGGAAACACCACAAACCATTTACTTGAATGCCTTTGTCTATATAGATTTGCTGAGACATCAGTAGGCCAGACACCATGATGAATAGATATGTAAGTATGGATTTCATTATGATTGGGTTTTAATTCTCGAAATCGTCTTCGGTTGGCGTCATCAAAAAGAGGTAATCTTCTTTTAGCTGTTTAATCTCCTCTGCATATTTTCCATGCTTTCCATACCAAGTTACCTGATAGGCCAAAGGCTCTTCAGGGTCGTGATACAGCGCTATTTTTAATGTGTTTTCAGCATCAGATTCTCTTAAAATAATGGTACGTTGCGAGGTTGCTTTCCCATTGAGAATTACAAAAAACCTAACGGTAGCTGTACGGACTCCACTATCTTTAAATGCGGGCCTATCTGCATCAATATCAACTACTTTTTTCTTAAACGGAGGCACCAGAGCAACTAGCGACGCATTATCAACGCTCCAAACATCTTTAGCCTTTGGAATTTCAATTGGTACCGGTTCGCCCTTAACATTCCAACTAATCTTATATTCGTAATCCATCCATTCACTTCCGGTAATTCCAAGCCTAGGATATGCAACTTGCTTAAAATCTTTTCCTTCTTTAATATCGTTGGGTGTAAATAGTAAATCTGAAGTAGCTGCGTCATTTCCATCATTATAGGTTTTACGAAACGCAATCGAAACAGAGTTCAATATGTCATTAAATGCATCTGTATACCCGCCATCAATTTGAAAATGAACGGTTCTTTTCTGAAAATCGGAATCGGCAAGATTTACGACTCTAAAGTAACGGTCGTTATCTTTCATTAGATTGTAAATGCCTCCTATATTTCCCGAAGTATGTACCGGTACTTTTATCGTTGTTGATTTACTTAAATTGAGATAAAATTTATTTATTTTGATATCTTCTCTCTTTTTCCTTACGTACTGATTGTCTGTATAATACTCTGTATCGTCTTTACCTCCAAATACGCTTGCAAACCATCCTCTATCCTGTCTTCCTTTAATTTGACCTGCTTCTACTGCAACCTCTGTTTCCGGTTTCTTCGCCCAACCTGTTTGGGTATCGAACATGAGTTCTATTAGTTTTTCTGTAACGATATCTGTAATGCCTTGCATATCTTTAGTGTCAATTCCAAGTCCTTCAGATCTATCAAACACGTCGACATTAATAATCTGATCTTGAATCATTTGATCTGCTACTCTTCGCACTTCACTTTTTGTATATCCACTCTGAACATTACTTATCCTACTATAATGTTCATAAATGGTGCTTGCTTCTGCACTTATAGTCGCATTGTAACCTTTTACTACAGCCTCATAATAGCCATGGACAGATACAGAGACATCTGATGTAGCCCCTTGTAAAGACTCCCATAATAGTGTCGTTCCAGACGGTGTTAATTTTGCTGCGATGGCTGCTTTGGAATTTGGAAGTAATGGTGCAAATCCAGAGGTAAGAACGTTCGTAGTAAATGCTTGTTCGCCTTCTGTATTATTTAAGATAGATGAAACCACATCAAACTTTCCAATATCACTCTGTCCCTCCTTAGTGAATTGACGCATAGGAACGGGACCAACAATTCGGGCATTTTCACCTATTCTGGTTTTTAGTTTCGCTTCAATTTCGTCTATAATATCTTGAGGAAGCGAAAACTCTACTAAAGCATGAAATATGCCTCCACTAGCTTGTTCGCCTTCTCCAATGTATTTTATACATAAAAATTCATAGGTCCCATCTTCCTTTTGTGATAGTTTTACAAATCTGGTAAGATAATAATAGGCATTATCGTCTTCACTATCCTGTAAAAGTTGTATGCCGTCTATTTGCACGCGGCCCTCATCATATTTTACACCGGCAAACAACTGTGATGTAAATACTAGAAAGCCTATTGAATATATGATGGTTTTTGTTTTCATGATGTATTTTTTTTAGTATTGGGTATGTTATTTATTCTTCTGTGGGTTTTGTGGTAATGTCTAATATTTGATGCCATGAGTCTGCTATGACCCAGTCGTGACGATTAAAATTTCCATCTTTATAGATTTCTGAAATTCTATATTGATAAGGTTCTTTAAGTTTTACAGCATAAACAAACTGTATGCTTTTAGCATATTCATCTGGGTATTTTGCATTGAAAGTACTTGTATAAGTGACGTCGTTCCCTCCTACACCGACTGCTTTTATTTCTATACGTTTTGCAAATAAATCGCCACGTATGTTATTATTAAAATCATAGCAGTACACATCCAACGCCGCATAATCTGAAGGGATCTGAGAATTGATATCAATCTTTTTAATCAGGCTCGGCCATTTTTCAATATCAATGGTTATTGGTAGTGCATCAGATTTTACAATCACTTCCTGTAACTGGAGTATAGAATCTTGTTCGGTTGCAAAAGCTCTCATCGACTCAACAAAACCTTCATTACCTATTACCGTAAGTTCTTCCGATCTTAAATTTGTTAGCTTTGAGCTATAGCTATAGTTAACACTAAGAGTAGGTTGATTTCCCTGAAAACTTTCCGAAAACAATTGTGCATCATGGTTATTTAATCGCATAGTGAAATCGCGTTCTTTCCAATCGACGTTTTGCGATGCATTAGTACTGCTTTCAAAATAACCTCCTGAGACTGTATGTTTTAATGAATCTGTCATAGCTATATCGGCTGCATGCACTAAAATGGCTTTAATATTGCTTATTGGAATTGGTTTTAATGATTTGACATACAGTCCTTTTAAACGTAATGAGTCAGTAACCTGATCTAATTCTTGATTTGTAGGTTTGTTTTGTGTTACACTAAAACTTAAAAGACTTCTAAAACGTGTATTTCCTTGATCTCCATAAGCATGTGTGCCTGTGTAACGCATTTGAATAAACTTAAACTGAGGCTTTCCTTCACTGTTAGTAATAAGTTTCAAACCATAAGGCACATAATAAAATTGGTTTTTTTTAAGATAGTCCTGATACAAAACCATATCGTTTATAACTTGCTTTGAAGCCGCATCGGGCTGTGCATATACATTAAAGCCAAACACTAAAGACATCATGAATATGTGCTGTAAGTATGTCATGTTATTTATGGGTGTTTAATGTTAACTCTTAATCTTCTGTATTAAAACTTGAGATGTTTTCCTTAAGTTTTGCTATACCGATAAACATGAAGAGCTCTTCATGAGACAACCAATTATCAGATTGATGCGTTGTGCCATCATTCATCACTAAAGTGAAGAAATATTCAAATTGAGGTGTTTCTCCTTCAGGAATGTAAAGAGGTCCTAAAGCGAATGACTTATTGTCTTCAGTAATTCTAACAGGTTCAGATTCTAAAATATTTGTGCCTTTGGGATCTATGTATTTTGAACGTGCCTTTACTTGTAAAAAGGCAATATCTGTATCGCTAAATAATTGAAAAGATTCAAAAGAAATATGCTTGACTTTACTTCCAGAAGTACCATCAGTAAGTTCATCTATAGTTTTATTTACACATTCGGTACAATCTACAATAGCATAATCTAGCCATATCTGCTTCGTTTTTGATTGTGTTTCTACCCATTTTGGCATTTTAGAAGCATCAAACTGCACTTTTGCTTTTGATGGGATTTCAACGTTATTTAAATCCCATGTATAAATTATAGGAATTGTATTAGTGCCTTGTTTTTCAATAATAAGGGCATGTACTTTTTTAAGACGTAAAGGAAATGGTGTATTGTTTACCCAATTTTCATTTCGCCATTTATTAGGTTCTAATATAAACTTACCTAGCGTTCTGGAGTCTGCAAGGGTAATGCGAACGGGAATAAGTTGTTCTGGCACGGTTTCGCTTGCCGGTGTAAGTGTCATGCTTCCTTTAATACCATCTCCTGCAGATAAAACAGTTTGCATATCATCTTTATCAGTATTACTAGTCATCCACGAAATGTCTATAGGTTCTCGTATGGATGATGATACCGTTACATTAATTTGATCTGAACTTATATTATATTGCCCTTCTAGTCCCGATGAAAGAGAAATTGCCGGTACGGTATTAATGGGCATAATCTTTAATTCAGTAAAACTATAATTAGGGTTTCCTTCTATATAAGATTCAAGTAAAGACTTTATTAATGCAATTTCCTTTGAACTTATGCCAGGTGTAAGTGTGCCCGTCATCCTCACGTTCCCGGATGAACTTGAAGAGTCTGCTGTTCCATACAACATAGAGAAATCATACCCTTCATCTGTATTCCATCTTAGATGATAAGCGCTGGGCAAGTAGTAAAAGGTTCCAGATGCAGGATTTTTATCAGGATATATATCCATTCTTACATTTGTGATTTCATAAGGAAATTCAAAATCGTGATCGGCCACTAAGTCATCCCAAAGCGAAATAGGTGTATTATCAGGTCCTTGGGGTGTGGTACCCTCTGGCTCTGGTTGGGATGTTGAAGGTGATGTTGTTCCAGTAGTAGAGACTACCATTGGTCTAGCAATAAATAGGTTAAGTTTGGTAAATTTTTCAACACTTCTTTTTGTAGGTCTAGATGGCGATTTATAATCTCGTACATGTCTTGCTTCCATCTTATTAGTATTAATGGTAAACATGAATGTTGATTTCGCAATACTCGTATCAAAAATACCCCAATACGTATTTGCACTGTTTCTTTTTGGAACTAACCGCTTTCTACCCCAATCACAATCTTTTGGACTACACTTCCCATAGACCTGAACATTTTTCCCTTTATTGGAAATAATGACTTTAGTAATACCCTTGGTATTTTTGTTATCATTAATCCATGTACCATCTATAGTATTGCTAACCGTTGATGTACTAGAGGTTGTAGTCATTAAAAGAGGTTGTTTTAAGGTCACTAACTTAGATTTATCAATACTATATTTTAAATTGGGCTTTCTTTTTGGAATAATTATTTTTTGGGAAGTTGCTTTTAAATTGGCCGCACTTCCAATAGGTTCTAGTGAAACTGGAACTATTAAATTTTCTGCATTAATTTCGGTTTTCCAGTTTTTATTAAGGTTATATAAAAAAATAGGTTTCAAACTTTTAGAACCTATTCTAATTTCTAAAAATGCAGATGTAAGTTCTGTGCCTTCGGGTGTATTTTCATCTAAATTAAATTCTAATTCTATAGGACTTTGCTTGCCATTTAAATCCACTTTAATTTGTTGAAATTCTGCTTGTCTTAGTTTTTGAGCATTCTTTAGTTCTGCTATAAGTGTATAATTATGCTCAGAAAACTCTGTGAATTCTAAAGCAAGTTTTAGTTTTCGTTCACTATCATAGGTTACTATAACAGATTCTATTTTGCCTTTAATACGTTCTGCGAAAAGACTAACCCCAACGGCTCCAATATCGTCTAGCTTATTAAGCTGTTTATTTTCTAATCCGCTAAAATTTTGTGCGGACATTTCTAATGTTGAAAGAAATACAACTGTAAATAGGCCATACAGCAAAAATTTTCCTGAAAAGGAATTAAGGGTTGTAGCATTCATAATTCTTTTGTTTTGAAATGATGTTCAAAGGTATTTTGAAAGTCAGGCTAACTCAAGAGTGAAAAGCCTGAAAAACTACTAGGGGATTATTCTAAAATATGGTAAGTGCTTTATTTTATTTAATGGGTGTTTTTCCCCTTTTTTACATAGGATAATCTCTAAAATCGCTCATAAAACTAAATTAAAATACTATATATCAATACATTAACAGAAATCACATTTTATACAGCTTCTAAACACAGTATCAATTTTCAAATATTAATATGTATTTTTGAAATGAACCAATAACAAAAATCTCAATGAAAACAAAATCATTTCAAAAACTAGCTTTTTTTTTAACGATCATGACATTGTTTTTTCAATCGTGTAAAGAAAAGCCACAAAAAATTGAAAAGCCAGAACAAACTATTGATTACAAGTATGCGAATCATTTAGAAGAAGAGTATAAAAATACCCGAGGAGCTATTATTAAAAAATATCTGGAAATAGAAGATACCCGTGAATTTTGGTTTGAGCTGGAAAAATTAAAAGAATACATTGCCTATGTAGAACAAGAAGCGGAAACATTGGGTTATAAAAATTTAGGTATTCGCATTTATAATGGCGCCTACCCTAAAGATAAAAAATATCCGGATCCTGGATATTCAACCGTATTTTTAGTTCCAACGGGAAATAAAATAACTTCAAAGGCCAGTTTTTTCCCCATAAGTTTAACCGTTGTTAGTGATAATAACATTCAAGACATTCCTGCATATAATTATGGGCAAGCAGGAAGGCCTCCACAAGAATTAAGATAAAACATCATGTAAAATGAGTCTTTCTTACCCAGATATTTTGTCATACTTAATTAATGTTCTTGAGCTTATTGCTGCTATTGTTGCATTAATTCATTATAAAAAGTATGCAAATTCATCTGAGTCTTATTTTCTACATTTTTTATGGGTAACTTTTTTTGTAGATGCCATTTTAGGGCCTTTATTAAGCTTTTTTAAACTTGATAATACGTGGCTTTTTTATGGATATACGGGCGTTAGTTTTTTGTTTTATTACTGGTGGTATTACACTATTTTGGCAGAAAAACTATATAAAGCAATAGTAATGGTATTAAGCATTATATTTATGATACTATATATTATAAATGGTATAAGTGTTGAACTTCATAAATATAGTTTTGTAATAGGAGCTTCTTTTGTATTAGTCTTAGCAGGGTTTCACTTGCATCAGTTATTTAACTCTGATTATACTTTAAAACTAAAGTATAAATTAAGTTTTTGGATAACTATAGCTCTGGTGTTATTTAATATAAGCATGATACCATTTATATTGTTATCCAAATATTTTAATGTTTGGATTAATAATTCTGTTTTTAGTATTATTTTGTTTTTTCTAAACATAGTTTTATATGGTTTTTATATAATAGGCTTTATATGGACGAAAAAGAAATACAATCATTTTTAATTATATCATCTGTTGTATTATTTATTTTAATAATCACTATGATTTCTCTTTTTATTCTTTTTCAAAAAAGAAAAAACGCCTTAATTTTAAAAAATAAGTTTGCAGAAAAACATTTTGAGCAAGAAATATCTAAAGCTCAAATTGAAATTAGAGAAGAGACCTTTAGAAATATTAGCTGGGAGCTGCATGATAACATTGGTCAGTTACTAACTTTAGCCAAAATACAGTTACAAAACGATTCCCCTGTTAATGAAGTAAAAGGAACACTAGATAAATGTATTAAAGAGTTAAGGGACTTATCTAAATTAATTAGCCCAGATGCTCTGAAAAATATGTCTTTAGAACAAGCCGTAGCAGATGAAATTAATCGATTTAACAGGCTTAATTTTATAGAATCTCAACTCATTATTAAAGGACAGCAAACAAAAATAGATAGTAAAATTGAAATTGTATTCTTTAGAATTTTACAAGAGTTTTTTTCAAATACTATAAAACATGCAAAAGCAACACACTTAGATATTCTTTTAGACTATCAAACAGACATGTTAATCATTACTGCAGAAGATAATGGTTTAGGCTTTGATATAAAGAAACAAAAAGGTTCCGGTATAGGTTTAAACAACATAAAGAATAGAGCGAAATTGGTAAACGCAAATGCTACAATTTTATCGAAACCAAACAAAGGAACAAAATTAACCATTACATACAAACTCAACCATGAAAGCACATACAGTAGTGATTGTTGAAGATCATGTTTTATTATCTCAAGCCATAGCAAGTCTGGTAAATTCTTTTAAAGATTTCAATGTGCTTTTCACCTGTAAAAATGGTAAAGAGCTCCTTACAAAACTTAAAACACCAAACAACATTCCAGATATCATACTTATGGATGTTAATATGCCCATCTTAAATGGTATAGAGACCACAGAAATTATAAAAAATGAATATCCAAAAATTAATGTTATAGCCCTTTCTGTTGAAGAAAACGATATCACTATCATTAAAATGCTAAAAGCTGGTGCAAAAGGCTATTTATTAAAAGACGTTGAGAAAGATGTTTTAGAGTTAGCTTTAATAGAAACTATAAAACATGGTTATTATCATACCAAAGATGTTTCAAATATCTTAATCAACTCCTTAAATGATGATGATTCAAGTAAAATTCAAATAAAAGACAGAGAAATGGAGTTTATCATACACACCTGCTCTGAAATGACATACAAAGAAATAGCTGAAAAAATGTTTTTAAGTCCAAAAACAATAGATGGCTATAGAGATAATCTTTTTCAAAAATTGCATGTTAAAAATAGAATAGGGCTTGTATTGTATGCTATTAAAAATGGTATTTATAAATTGTAAATACTATAAAAAGAGTGGCTTTTATATTTTAAACTGATAAATATTATTCCCTTATTACTTTGAAACTAGTGGCTATTAAAAAACGGTTTCTAATTAGCAAATAAACCTGCTTTACAAATATGTTTCCCTCTTTTTAATTTAACGAGCGCAGTCGAAAGGTTTCTAATTTATATCATTTTAATAAGTTTCGACTTTAGTTTATACTGAGCTGTAGATCCATTTAAAAATTGCGCTTGCAAGCTGTTGCCAGGGTTCTTTTGATGGGAGCCCTGCCCTTACCGGGGCCTAGTAGCCGTCGTTCTGCGGCAGCAGGTTCGGATTGAGCGCCAGCTCCGTGCCCGGGATAGGCAGCAGTACATGGGCGTCCTTCCAGTTGGGCTTGACGGGCCCCAGCACCCCGGCCGCTCTTCCCGTGCGCTTCAGGTCGAACCAGCGGTGCCCCTGTTCGGTGAACAGTTCGACGCGGCGCTCCTGCAGAACGGCGCCCAGCAGTCCATCCGGGGTAACGGCGGCCGTGCCCCCCAGGCCTGCCCGGTTCCTGACCGCGTTTATATCGGACCGTGCCCCGGGGAGGTCGCCCAGGCGTGCCCGCGACTCGGCACGGATCAAGTACTGTTCCGCCAGGCGCAGCTGCACCGAATACTCTACGGAACCATCGGTACGGCCCTGTTCCCTATATTTAAAGGCATGGTGCCAGGTTTCCGTACCTGTAGCATTCCCGACCGCTTTCACCCAGGTGGAACGCCGCTGGTCGCCGGGCTCGAATGCCTCGAACAGGAGATCGCTCATAGCTATGTTCACCGGAGGTGCAACGGTGAATATAAACTGGCCCCCCTCGCTGGTATTATCGCCTTCGCCGTTCGGTTTTAATTGCCAGATCGTTCCGGGGGCATCTTTCAGGAAGACCTTGCCCAGGTCAGGTTCCAGGGCCCCGAATTTAGCAATGACCCTATCGGCCATCGCTTCCGCCATGGTCCATTCCCCGGTATATAAGTAGGCACGCGCGAGCACCGCTTCTGCCACGGCGGCATAGGGGCGCACACGTTCCCCGCTGGCATCCTCACCGGGCAGCAGCTCCACGGCCGAGCCCAGGTCTGTTGTTATCTGATCGTAGACCAATGCCTTGGGCATGCGCCCCACGGCTTTGTTGGCCACATAGCTTGTGCCCGTAATATAGGGTATGTCCCCGAAAAGCTCTGCGAGCAACAGGTGCAGGTAGGATCTTACGAACAGGGCCTCTCCCCTGAACCGGTCCTTGTCCTCAGGGGCCAGGCTTGCCGAGCCCCCAACGCCCTCCATAATCGCATTGACCGTATAGATCTGGGTATAGGCACTGTTCCAAAAGTCCGCTACAATGGGGTCGTTAGGCCCCAGGGTATGGTTTTGGTAATTTTCCAGTGCTTTTCCCTGGCCGAGCCGGTAATAGTCCAGCTCGTCGGCATACAGCCCCATAGAGGTATTCAAGCCGTCACCGGATACCAGGCCGCTGGTGCGCATTTGGTAATAGACACCGCGGACCGCGGATGCCGTCATGGATGCATCCTCGAAAATCGATTCTGCCGGCAATTGGCTTTTTGGCAGATCTACCTCCACAAAATCCGTACAGGCTGCCAAGCACCCCGTTAAGATACTCAGGAGCAATAGGCGCCGTCCCCGGAAAGTTGACCTAAGGGGCCCTTGATATGGTATCGTTCTTCTGTATGTAAATTTCATAAGCATCTGTTTTTAACGTTAAAAGCCCAGTTCCAGTCCCAGGGTAAAGCGCCGCAATATGGGGAGCTCCGTCGCGCTAAAATGTTCCGGGTCTGCACTCAGGGACCTTGTAATGGTCAAGAGGTTCTGTCCTTGCAGATAGATCCTGGCATCCAGTCCGGAAATAGACCCTTTTGGGATGCTGTAGATCAAAGACACATTTCTCAACCGGATAAAGGAGGTATCGGTATACCGTGCACTACTATTGAGGTAATTGGGGAAAACAGTGATTGCCTCGGCGCCCTGGGCACTAAGACCTGTGGTATAGCGCTGTACCGGAACCTCGTCCCCTGCTTGCTGCCAACGGTCCAATACGGACGCGTGCTGGTTGGAAAGATCGCCGGGATAATTTGAATCATGGGATATATTGGGCCCTCTTTGTTTCTTGAACTGGAAAAAGACCTTCAGGCTCAGTGCTTTGTAATTAAAATTATTGCCCAGCCCCCCATGGAACCTTGGGGCCGTATCCTCGATCCATTGACGGTCTTCCGAGGAAGCGCCCGGATCGATCGCACCGTCTTTGTTATAGTCCTCAAACCGGTATACGCCCGTGTCCGGATCGACACCGGTCATATGGTACAGCTTTCGGATGCTCAGGGGCTGCCCTACCACGTACTGGTCTGCAAAGGTCGAGTGTTCCAGGCCATCAAATTTTACCAGCTTATTTTTGGGCACCGAGATATTGAAGGTCGTAGTCCATTTAAAATGGGCGCTTTTAAGGTTTACGGACCGAAAGTCTATTTCTAGGCCCGTATTTTCCACCGTAGCGTCAAAATTGGCATTTACGGAATTGAAACCCGTGGTGCCGGGCAAAGGGACCCCCAACAATTGGTTTGTGGAACGGTTCTTATACCATGCCGTTGTAAGCTGTACGCGATCGCCCAAAAGACCCAGTTCCAGGCCTACTTCGAACTTTTTGGTCTCTTCCCAGCCAAAGGCCGGATTGAACAGCCTGGAAGGCAGGAGTACCGATCCGTTATAGTTTCCGGTACTCGAAATCCCATAGGAATTATAAAAGCCGTAATCTCCTATATTATCACTGCCCGTAACTCCATAACTGGTACGGAGCTTCCCATAGCTCAAAAGCTCCTGGTCCTCCAAGAAAGCTTCCCTTGAAAAGATCCAGGCTGCTCCAACTGCTCCGAAATCGCCAAATTGCTTGCCCGGTCCAAACCGGCTGGAGCCATCCTGTCGTCCCGTGAGGTTCACAATATATTTCCCGGCCCATTTAAGGTTCAGTCTTCCAAATACGGCCTGGTAATTATATTTGGATTCCCGGTCTGTCCCTCCCGTGATTCTATTGGCTGCGGATATATCCAAAATCTGGTTGTTGTTCTCGAAGCCTTCTCCCAATATACTGACCTGCTTTGTTAGGCGTTGCTGGAACGTGGTCCCGACCAGGATATTAAGATCTGCATTGCCCCACTTCTTTTGCCACTCGACCTGTGGTTCCATATTCCAGGATTGGCGCGAGGCCCTATTGGTAAAGAGTGAAGACCCGGTAGCACTTGTATATTTAAAAACCGGGTTAAACATTGTATGTCGGGATGCCTTGTACTCGTCCTTGTGGTAATCCGTATAGCCCAGATTGGCCGTAAGTTCCAGACCCGGTACGGGACGGTAAGAGATCGCCGTACTCAACAGAAAGTTTTTGCTCTTTGCCCGGTACTCTCCCTCCAACAGCCTTAATGGATTATCTACTATACCCCAACCGTTCCAGTTCAGACCGCCGCGGCCATTGTAGAGTGCCGGGGCATTTGGTGCCAGCCTATAGGCTTCTTGCGTAAGCCGGCCAAGTGGGAGGCGGTTATCGTCAACGACATAGTTTGTCAGGACATTTACCCGAAAGCGCCCATCCTGCGATCGGTGGTTGATATTGCTCTGTACCGAGGCCTTTCCGTATTTTGAGTTTCCCGGAAATACCGTAGTCTCGTTCAGATAGCTGCCACTGAATAAAAACTGGGTCTGTTCGTTGCCTCCCGAAAAAGACAGCTGTCCCGTGTTTCGGTAAGCTGTGCCTCCTATAAGCTCCTTCTGCCAATCCGTATAGCGGCTTGGGTCCCATCCGAACAGGTCCGGCATGGCAAGTTGCAGGCTGGGGGGCGTTGTTCCAGGTGTGAACCCGCCATTGGTAAGCGCCTCCAATCGCATTTCTAAATATTGATCCGTATTCAACAGGTCTACAAAACGGGACACGCTTGCCAGCCCCGTGGTGGTATTGACCTTGATCTGGGTTTTCCCCGCCCGCCCCCTTTTGGTCGTGATAAGGACCACGCCATTGGCTCCGCGTGAACCATAGATAGCCGTGGCATCCGCATCCTTGAGGACCTCTATGCCCTCAACATCGGCAGGGTTGATCAAGCTCAGCGGGTTCTCTTCTGGCAGGACTGGGTTGACAAGGGGAAATGACAGTGATTCGGAACTATAGGGTACGCCGTCCAGGACATATAGAGGCTCTGTACCTGCATCTATAAAGTTCTTGCCCCGTATCTCTATTTTAAAACCGCCACCGGAAAGCCCGGTGCTTTGGACAATATTGACCCCGGGAATATAGCCGTTCATGGCTGCCAAAGGATTGGTTACCGGTTGTCTTTCTATGGTTTTGGCATCCAGCCTGTAAACGCTCCCCGGGTTCTCCTCTTGGGATCTTTTGTAGTAGTGCCCCACGATCTCTACGGCTTTCAATTCCTCAACGGCTTCTTTTAGCGATACATGGATGCTGCCCTGGTTGCCTATGGTGGTTTCCTGCGTTTCAAACCCTAGTGACGAGAATACCAGAACGTCCTCCGGATGGGCCGCAGCGATGGTAAACCGACCGTTCGAATCGGTGGGGGTCCCCTTGTTCGAGCCTTTTATTAAAACGGTGGCGCCGGATAAGGGCAGGCCTTCATGGTCCAGGACGGTACCGGTGAGGCTTCGCCCTTGGTTTTCGGGACCGCTCTCTTTGCCGCTGATACTGATGGTGTTCTTTGTTACGGTGATATTCAGGTCTTCGGTCGGAAGGATCAACTTTAGTAGCTTTTTAACGCGGAAAACCCCTTTTTCAAGGACTACCTTGGGATGGTCCTTGAACAGGTCTTGATGATAAATGAACGAGTAACCGGTCTGTGTATTGATTATATCGAATACCCTATCTACGGTTACCTCCATGGTCGAACCTATGTCGACCCTGGCATTTTGAGAGCTTGTGTGCTTTGGTATGAAACTGAACAATGTGGTACAGAACAACAGTATAAATGGACGCATAATAAATTTTGAGAGTGTTTTTTCTTAATAGTTAGTTTAATTTCCATAAATTTGGTTGTTTGTTGCCTGGTTGAAACTCTCAATCGGGTAACTAATATTAAAAAAAGAGGGATGTAGTCTTGTACCGTTCAAGTGTAAACCACGTTCCTCTTTTGCTTTTTTGGATCTGCCTTATTTTATTTCATCTAGAAATTCCATTGGTATAATCAAAAGGGAAAAGATGGTTCGGATTCCTTAATCTCTCTAACTTAATAAATCTAAAAACATTCTTGTTCCCTTTTTGAAATGACTTCTATATTTTATTTGCTTTTTAATGTGCCCTCTCGCGTTGGCCGGCCGGTTCGCCATAATGGCCCGCCCAATTATTTTTATGCGTTCCTGTTCTGCTGCTTCATATCTTTTTTAGTTTCCGGGGCCTGCTCACCCGTAGGTACTTGAAAAAATACAGGCCTTTTGTTAGATGGGCTGCTTCTTCGCTTTTATTTTTACCCTGTAAGATCTTTTCTCCTGAATTATTGTATATCCTTATGAGCTTTGATCCTGGAACGTCCTTGATGTGCACCATATACTCTACTTCATCTGGACATGCCGAGGCTTTTTGGGACCTGCCGCCTTCATTGGGCAGTCTTTGAAAAGAATCCAATGGCCGGTCACCGGGTCCGGTCGCCGGTGCCCTTACCGTAAAGGAAATGGCATCGGTGCGGTCTGGGCCAGCGGAGGCTAGATTTGGGGCTTTTCCTCCTACTGGGCCCGGGGACGGTTCGAGCCCGGAGCCTCCTGACAAGGTTACGGTCATGCCATCGATCGCTTCTGCGGTACCGTGGCCGTTATCGGTCGTACTCGTATCGAATTCAAATAGTGCTTGGCTGCTCATTTAGTTTAAAAACGGGGTTTATAGTGTAAATGGGATTATATCTGCTTTCATGGTCGGGGCTGATCTATTGCTGGCCCATGGTCTTGTTCTTTTTTGTTTGATTATTATGCAAGCCGTCGGCACGTCCTTTGAGTGCCCCGGGCCATCCTTGCCCTCTGTCCGCTACTTGATGGTCAATGTCTTTTCCTTTATGTGGTAGCCATTGATGATATTGGTGTTTTTAATTGATGTCATAACGTCCTCTATCGATAGGCCCTTGTTGAACGACCCCATGAACATTTCGTTTTCTATCACCTTGTTTTCGAATACCACTTCCATATCGTACCAACGGGAAAGGGTCTTCATGATATCCTTTAAGCTTTTGTTCCGGAAGCTGAACACGCCTTCTTTCCAGGAGACTTCTTTGTCCGTATCGACTCTTGCCATGGTCATTTTTTTATCTTGGGTATTCAGGTTTAATTGTTCGTTGGGTGCAAGAAGTTGTTTTTTATCCTGCTGGTTGACGGATACTTTGCCCTCCACCAGGGTGGTATAGATGTTTCCCTCCTCCTTATAGGCCTTGATATTGAACTCGGTCCCCAGGACTTCGACGTCCTGGAACTCATGGACCACCTTGAACTTCGCGCCGCCGTGCAATCTACTTGGCGACACATCGAAATAGGCCTCGCCATGGACAAGCTCTACCTGCCTCGTTTCTCCTTCGCCAAACGCCACGGGGTACTTCAGCCGGGTCTCGGAGTTCAGCCATATCCTGGTGCCGTCCGATAACCTTATCTGGAATTCGGCCCCTCGGGGGACGCTCAGCGTATTGTAGGCGGTCTCTCTTGGCGGCGTCGATCTTCCGCCTGCACGGTATTCTATCTCTTCGCCGTTGCTCGAGGCATTGCCCGATCGGTAGGTCCGCCCTTTTTCCAGGCTCACCCGGGAACCGTCGCCCAAGGTCAGGATCGCCCTGTCCGTGCCCGCTTCTATATGGTTGGCCGAAATGGCCGGCGTACCCTTCTGCGGTCCGCCGTTCTCGTCCAAAAGGAGCGCCATGACCAGAAACAGGGCCACGGATGCTGCCATCGCTCCGTACAGGTAGGCCTTTTTCCGTTTGGCATATCTTTGCCTTTCGCGGCCCAGGATAATATTTCGGGCTTTCTGCTTATCCAGTCTGTTTATAAGTCCTACGCGTTCTTCCCTCTTGTCCCTATCGGTAATATTAAAGAGTATGCGCTTTTTCTCCTCTTCGGTAAGCCCGTCGAGTCCTTCCAGGTCAACGGGGGCCTCGCCCATTAGCAACGAAGCGGCTATCTTCTCCGAAAGTGATCTGGTCTTACCTGGGCTCTCCATAAATCAAGGAATAATAAGGGTTCTATATTACTATAACGTAGAGGAGGGGAAATGGGGGGGGTGAAAGATCAAAAAAGTTTTATTTAATTTTTAAGTGGACTAAGATTTTCCGGAGCTTCCCATAGGCGATCTTCTTGTATTCCTTGACCGTATGCACGGATATGCCCATCTCCCCGGCTATTTCCCTGTTCGTGAGGCCTCCCATGCCAGACCTTATGACCTCCGCGCACTTATCGGGCAGCGACCCGATCGCTCTTTCCACGATCTCCGATGTGTTGGTCATGATCGTTTCCGATATAAAGTCGCTCTCCCCCTGCAGGGCCTCCAGGTCCTCCAACGGATAGGCCCTAACGTCCCTGGCACGCTTGCTCCGCAGGTGGTCGAGGGACCTGTTCCTTACAGCGGTATAGAACAGGCCGTCCGTCATCTCTTTGCCACGGAAGGAGGACCTCTCCTCCCATACCTTCAGAAAGACGCCCTGGACGATGTCCTCGCAAAGGCCCAGGTCGCGGACGTAACCATGGGCATAGAGGCACAGCGGATGGTACAGGCGCTCGAAGATCCCGTCAAATTCGTAGAGCGCCAGCTCGGGGGGCTTGTTTTTTCGCATCGGTTCGTTTAAAGAATAGGTTCTAAAGGACGGGGCCTTTCTAAACAAGGGACGCCTCCATAACTTCGGGGAGGTCTAAAGGACCCGTACCCGAACATGGATTGCCGGCACGCGACAGAGCACGCCGGCAGTCCATATTATCCTACAATTTTAAACAAATTTGAACAGGTAAAAAAATTTTATCTTTCAATATTGAGATTTTTATTACTAAAAATTCCCATAAAGATCATTGAGGAGAGCTAAAAAATATAAACATATAATTTACAGAATATTGCAAATACCAATAATAAGCTTATTTCTAATGGATTAAAACTTATTTTTAAAGGGTTTTACATGAAATATATTTGGGATTATGAGGCCGCAGAATTTTTAAATTTCCTTATCTTTATAGTGTAAATTTTACACTATAAATTCTAAAAGTTTTGCTTGTGCTAAATCCTAAAATTAATACTTCTTTACCGCACTACTTTTCATATTCAAAGCCGTTCACTTTCTTAAAAAACAAATAGCATGGAGGATATGATTTTTTATGATAGGCTGCAATTTGCATTTACTATCACATTCCATTACATATTTCCACAGTTAACTATGGGCTTATCATTAATAATAGTCTATTTCAAGGGGAAATATTTAATAAAAAAAATTGAAAAATATAATGATATAGCAAAATTCTTAATGAAGATATTTGCTATTAATTTCACTATGGGGGTTATTACCGGGATTCCTATGGAATTTCAATTCGGTACTAATTGGGCCAAGTTCTCGGAACTTACAGGCAGTATTATAGGTCAAACTTTAGCCATGGAAGGCATGTTTTCCTTCTTCTTAGAGTCTTCTTTTTTAGCCCTTTTTATTTTCGGAGAGAAACTAATGGGTCAAAAATTACACTTTTTGACTGGTTTTTTAGTTTTTCTGGGCTCTTGGGGAAGTGGTTGGTTTATATTAGCGACTAATGCCTGGATGCAACATCCTGTAGGCTATGAAATATTGGATAACGGCAAATTTGTTTTAGAAAATTTTTCTTCTCTTTTCAGCAATCCCTGGCTACTTCCTGCTTTTTTACATAATCAGTTTGCTTCTGTTGTCACCTCTTCTTTTGTTGTGGCTAGTATAGGAGCTTTTTATATACTAAGAAACAAAAATTTAGAATACGGTAAACTACTTTTAAAAACAGGTGTTGTATTTGGATTGGTATCAAGTATTCTTTTAGCTTTTCCCACAGGAGATTGGAATGCTAAAAATGTGGCAAAATATCAACCCGCATCATTTGCTGCCATGGAAGGTATTTTTGAAACCGAGGAAGCGGGAGCCGAAATTGTTCTAATCGGTCAACCCAATATGGTTGAGAAAAAATTAGATAATAAGATTGCCGTACCAAACATATTAAGTTTTTTAACCTACCAAAAATGGGACAAGCAAATTCCCGGAATGGACCAATTTAAACAAGAAGAACTACCCGACAATATCCCGGCACTTTATTATTCGTATCATATTATGGTAGGCTTAGGTACTATTTTTATTGGTATCATGGGGTCGGCAGTATTCTTTTTATGGCGGAGAAAACTATTCAATATGAAGCCTTTACTTTGGTTTATCATGTTTTTGGTACCATTTCCGTATATCGCCAATATAACAGGCTGGTATGTTGCCGAGTTAGGCAGACAGCCCTATTTAGTTTATGGCTTGCTAAAAACGAGTGAAGGCATCTCCCCCACAGTTTCTTCAGGAAACACTTTATTTACACTATTAGGCTTTGTAGCCATATATCTACTACTCGGCTTATTATTTTTAATATTGGTAGGTAAAACGATTCATCAGGGTCCTAAACCTCAAACACATTAAATTATGGAAATATTTTGGTTTATCATCATAGCAGTTGTATTGGTTGTATTTTTTGTATTAGATGGTTATGATTTTGGAGCAGGAATCATTCATTTATTTTATGCCAAAACAGAAAAAGATAAAGAAGTTATTACTAAATCTGCCGGATTATTCTGGGATTCTAATGAAGTTTGGTTGGTTGCTGCCGGAGGTATGCTTTTTATGGCTTTTCCAACATTCTACGCTTCTGTTTTTAGTGGTTTCTATCTGCCGTTAATGATTGTTTTATGGTTAATTATATTCAGAGCCATTGGATTAGAGTTTAGAGGTCAGTTTGATTATCAAATGTGGAAAGATATTTGGGATAAAGCTTTTGGCGTTTCAAGTTTCCTATTAGCATTGTTTTTTGGTATTGCTTTGGGTAACATAGTAAGAGGTGTTAATTTAGGAGGTGTCGAGAACGGAGTATCTACATATGAAGGGCATTACTTTTTCCTACCTTTATGGAGTTCTAACTTTAGTCCTTTGAACGAATCTCCCGGTGTGATAGATTGGTTTACAATCATTATTGGTTTAATTACACTGGTTACTTTAGCTATCCACGGTGCCAATTGGATTATTTTAAAAACAAACGCATCTATAAATAACCAGCTTAAAACAGTCATCTTTAGATTAAATATAGCCCTATCTGTATTAACGGTCTTTTCTTTAATCGTCTGGCAAATAATCAATCCAAATTCTTTAGACAATTTTATTGAAACTCCTTTTCTAATCGTATTTCCTATCATTTATATCTCTGGATTAATTGGATTATTTTTTATTAAAAAGTTAAAAAAAGACATCTATGGTTTTGTTTTCTCTACATTGCTAATACTTGGAGGTATCGCTTCGTCTTTGGCCTCCATATTTCCAGCCATGTTACCTTCTAATAACGCGTTAAATGAATCATTAACTATTTACAATACCGCTGCACCAGAGTATGGATTATCCGTGGCTCTTAATTGGGGTATTATTGGTTTTATTCTTCTATTTGTATATATGATTATTCAGAAAAGGCTCATGGGAGGAAAAATTGATAACATGGATTATGGTCATTAATACCAATTTAAGTGTAATACATACGTCTATGACAGATACTTTAATTTCTCTAATAAGCATTTTGGTTGGAATTATCGGAGCAAATATTACAGGGTATATTTTTAAGATATATTCATTAGGAATTATTGGTAATACCATCGCCGGTGTTTTTGGCAGTATTTTTTTACTTAAATCTTTAGGTAGTCTAGGCTTTGATCCCAAATCAATCATTCAATTTGGAGATGTTCATATTGGTTTGTTTGCTCTAAATCTTTTCGTGTCTTTTATTGGTGGTGCTATTGCTGTGGTTTTAATCCGGAAAATAAAAACCAAGATGAATCATTAAGTTTTAATAAAAAAACAATCCCTTTGGATTACAATCGTTATAATTAGAAAAAATGGAACCACTAAGATGTTGTATTTCAGATAAAATTAATATTGATAATGATTCTTTAGATTCCATAATTTCTTATTTTGAAATTATAAAAATAAAGAAGGGGGCATTTTTTTCAGAATCGGGAAAAATTTGCAGGAAAATGGCATTTATCGAATCGGGATACTTAAGAATGTATGATATCGCCGAAGGAAAAGAAATTACCTTTTGGATTGGTAGTAATGGAAAGTTTATAACGTCACTTTCCAGTTTTATTTTCGAATCAGAAAATTATTGGAATATACAAGCATTAACTGATTGTACACTTTACGTTATTAGTAGGGAAAATCATTTTAAACTTTGCAAGGAACAGCCTAAATGGTTAGAGTTTGACAACGTATTACTTGCACATTCTTTTGCTTTATTGGAGCGCAGTATGTTTGCCCAATTACATACAACAGCACAGCAAAGATTTGAAACTTTACTCAAAGAAGAACCGGCGCTTTTTAATCATGTTCCGCTTCAACATATTGCCTCTATGCTCGGAATCACACCAGAATCATTAAGCAGATTAAGAAATAAATTAGCTCAGTCAAATTCTTGACATTTGTCAAGAGAGAATAATGTAAGTCGTAAGACATTTGTAGAAACACAAAATACAACACATTATGAGCTTTTTACAAATTACATTGCTATGTAACGCTATTTTTTCATTCGCAACAGGCATTTCTCTTATTTTATTCTTTAATACCATTGCTACCTGGTTTGGTAAGCAAACCCCAACCGTTTTTTGGATCATCGGATTAGGTCTTCTCTATTTTTCGTATTCTATAGGCATTGAAATAAGAAATCCAAAACCTCATGCCGTATTTTATATTATTGTTCAGGATTTCATATGGGTATTAGCTAGTTTGGCCATTGTAATTATAAAACCATTCAATATTTCAGTTATTGGTTATCAGATAATAACCATTGTCATGTTTCTTGTTCTCTTTTTTGGTATTGGGCAAACTATTGGGCTTGCTCAGGTTGACACTTTAAATAACAAAGGTCTAAAGCACTTAACATATGAAAGAATAATAAATGCCACAAAAGAAAATACCTGGAAGGTTATTTCAGATGTTTCAAACTATCATAAGGTTGCTCCTAATATTGATAGTGTAACGATTATATCTGGTGAAGACAAAGGCATGATTAGAAGTTGTTCACATAAAACGAATAGCTGGACAGAAGTAGCCATTCTATGGGAAGCAGGTGAACAATATACATTTCAGGTTAATACGGATGCTGAAGATTATCCTTATCCTTTAAAATCTCTAAAAGGTACATGGAAAGTTCAAGCCGTATCTGAACATGAAACCAAAATTATTATGCAATTTGATTTCATATATAAACAGAAAATTTACAATGTTTTAATCCATCCTTTTATGAAAAAAAAGTTTAATAAAATCTGTGATGAATTACTTGACAATTGGGAAAACATCTTAGAGGTTAAATAATACGTTTCTGGGATAGAGCACCTAAAGACATGGCTTAGAATGGTATCAAAATTTTATTTGTTCTTTGCTTTAAATAACTTATTAAAAAAGTTCTTTTTAGAAGACGGCTTGCCCTTACTCTTATTTATAGAATCCATTTTCTTTTGCTCTAGTCTCTTTAATTTGGCTTGCCTTCTTTTAATAGAGTCGCTTCGTTTTTTGTTTAACCTTTTTAATTTTAATTTCACTCTATTTATAGAGTCATTCTTTCTTTTTGTTAGTCTGTCTACTTTAATTTGAATTTTTTCCAGAGAATCTCGTTTTCTAAGTATGCGTTCTACAAGGTTTTTAGGTCTTTCTTTAAATTCAAAATTGTTTTTATGATAAGTGGTGTCTTTTTTTGTAAAATCAATCCAATAACCTGCTTTTAGGTTATTTTTATAATCACCTTTAACCATTAAATTCCCAAGCGAATCATAAGCTTTAAAGCGGCCATTTTTATATCCGTTTACCCAAGCTCCATGAGTCTTTAATTTTCCATTTGTATGCCATGTTTTCCAGTCTCCAATCTTTAAACCAAAACTAAAAGTACCTTGTTCTGCCAACTGTTTAGATTTATAGTATTTAGAATACTCCTTATGCAACACAAGTCCACCTGAAGTTGACATCGATTGATGTATTTGGCCAGATTTAAACCAATAGTATGTTTTATTTTTATTAAAATTGGTTTGTTTTTCCAATGCTACATAGCATTCTATATCAAAACCGTTATCTCTAATTACTTTTCTCTGCACATCGGCAGAAAAAGCAAAACACAACGTAGAACATATTATAATGCCTATTATTCTTTTCATCAGTTATAAATACTTAAATAGCTAAAGTATAAGTAACTTAAAAAATACAGCTAGGGTTTTGCCTTATTAAAGTGATGGTTTTTTATTATTATCCTGTACCATCAGTTAATGGTTAACCAGAGAAAAATTAAAACCATTAAAGTTTATTTTTCATTATTTTAATTAATACATTTATGCTGTAGTTTTCTGCGTTTTCCATTAAAAAATAATCAGAAATCGCTTAAAAATGCTCGTTTTTTAATAATTAAAAAACGGATACGTTCTTATAAATACTAATGTTTTCGAGTTTTTGATTACTATCCTTTTGGAATGCTACTACCTAATCGCCATGGGAGCAGTGATAGCTACCGCTATGGCTTCCAAGGTCAGGAGAAAGATGATGAAGTTAAAGGAGAAGGCAATAGCTTGAATTATACTTTTAGGATGCACGATCCACGTGTAGGAAGATTTTTTGCGGTTGACCCTTTAACTAGAGAGTACCCTCATTATACACCTTATAGTTTTAGTGGAAATAAGGTTATTGCTTATGGAGAATTAGAAGGATTGGAAGAATACCATTATACAATATCATTTACAGATATAGGAGAACCAATATTGGAGCTAGTTAGTGTTAATGATTTTGTAAACGTAAATAGTTTTCAAAGTTTTTTACATACTCTAACTTTTGGATTAACCGAAGCTCCACCAGTAAACCCTTTTGAAAGGCATATAGTTCATTCAGGAGAATCTGTAGATTATTTCTTTGATGGTGGTCCATATGGGGCAGGTTTTCATGAAGAAGAAGTTAATTTGAATTATACAAGTAAAGCTGAATTAATTGCGGGGCTAAGTACTATAAAAGAAGATTTGACTAGTAGAAGAAATCTTATAGAAAATTCGGTAAAAGTAGGTCAGGCATTATCAACAGTAGCTTCAGAACAGCAACATTATGGTACAGGAGCTAGAGTTAAAACAAGATCTACTCCAAATAAAAAGAGTATAGTTCCTAATAGTAATACTCATACTTTTAATGGTAAAACATTTAATAAAACTACTAGTCCCATAGTTATACCTAAAAGAGCTACAGTTGTAAATCAAATAAAAACGGGCTATACGCAGGTTAAGTTTAATTGGAAAAGAGGAAAATTCAAATATGAGGCTAGATGGCATACACGAACTCCTGGCGCACCAAATTCTCAGGGAGATACATGGGTAATAACAAGAACAACTCCTGGAAATGCTCAAGGTCAACGAAAATCACAGCACGTTCTTACTGGTAAATACAAGTGGACGCCAATTAAAAAATGGCAAGAAGCAGTGAAGGCTAATCAAAATGGGACGGCAACTGGTGCTCAACAACAATTATTAAAAGATGGTCATCATCAATGATACTAAAAGCATGAAAATTATAGATTTATATAAAGGTTTTGAAAGAGAGCCACTATTGGAAATATCTAGACGGAACGATGAAGGTAAGAGTCTAGTTTTATTTAAAATTTGGATAGGTTTTTTTGATTTTATAATTAATCAAATAAAACCAAATAATGAAGGGATGTGGGAAGGAGTTCCTCTTTACTACCATACAGATACTGGTTGGAATGAAGAATCGGAATGGAAATGTGAAGATATTAGATTGTTTATTCAACAATTGGAAGCTATAGATCTAAATAAACTTGGTGATGATTATAGAAAAGTTTTATTAGAATTAATAATTATGTGTAAAGATTGCTTGAATAACAAAGAAGACCTTTATTTTGTTTATGATTAAGTATCCCCGCTGTTCCCTAGTATGCGCTACCGCAAGTTTTTAACTTGTGGCGTCAAAGATTGGCAGTCAAGACAAGAGAAATAAAAAAAAGAGAAAGCTTTTACAGAGAAGTAAAGGCTTTTTGCACTTAAGAGGCGTACGCTTTTTTAGTTTTAAAATCCCGTAGCGCCATATCAATCATATTTAAGATAAAGGACTTGTTCTCGTCATTAAGTTCAGAAATCTTTACCAGCCTATCAATAGCATCCTTATCAAGAAGTAGATTAGTTTTACCAATCAAATAATCGACAGATACTTCCAGAGCATCCGCAATTTTAGAAACCACATCAATAGAAGGTGTAATATCCCCACGTTCATATCTTCCAATCACATCTCCAGAAGTACCAATTATTTTACCAAGCGCAGACTGCGAAAGCTTTTTCTTTTTGCGAAGTAACATCACATTATCCCCCGCTACCGCTAGTTTAAAAACTAGTGGCGGTAAAGATTAGCCAGTCAAGAGTAAGGAAATAAGTTAAGAAGCTACTTTAGAAATAGAGTAGCTTTTTTTAAGAGTACGCTTTTTTAGCTTTAGTATCTCTAATATAGGCATCAAGAATTTTAAAGAACGCATTTTTATCTTCAATTTCCATATTAATAATAGCTTCCATGTGTTTGGTAATATCTTTATCAAAAAGAACAGTATTGCTATTCCCTGTTATTCCTCATATGCGCTAGCGCTTCGTCTTTGACAAGTGCCGTATCGAGTAAGTAAAACGGAATTAAAAGAATAAGTTAGAAAGCTTTTACAGAAATTTAGGGGCTTTTTTTAAGCAATTGTCCCGTCCTAAAAATAGATTTACAACTTGTTCTTAGTCTTGTTATTGGTTTACAATAATAGGATTTTTACATAACAATCCAGTAGAAAGTGGTTTTGTAACTAATGCTATAGATTGGAAATATTCAAATACAAAAAATTTTCAAGACAATAACACAATTTCAAATATAGATAATATTGTCCTTTTGGGGTAAAAAGTATAAATCATATGCCTATTTTTACTATTCCCAACTATCTATATGCTATGATAAAATCCATTTAAAAACATGTAATTTTATAGGCTATAATGCGTCGTTATAGTATCATCCTTTATGAAAAAAACCACGATACTCTTACCCTTATTTAAACAATTTATCCGTGATAGTGAAACAGGAAAACGTCTTAAAAAAAATGGCGAAAAAATAACAAAGAACACCATAGATAATTACAGGTATGTACATAATAATTTAACTAAATTCTGTGTAGAAACCGATTTTGATTTTCGCATATGCAATGTCTATAAACTAAATACACGAGAGTTTATTTCAGAAAAGAACTACTGGAAAAAGTTCTATAAAAAATATACCGAATTTTTATACAAAAAAGGCTGTCATGATAATTATGTAGGCGCCAATATAAAAATTATACGTGCTTTTTTTAATTATTTAAAAGATGATAAAAATATCCCAACTGGTGACTTTCAAAAGCTATTTTATATTCGTAAAGAAGAAGTAGAAATTTTAGTACTCTCTCCTGAGCAACTAAAATTTTTAATACATGATAAAGATTTTGATCAGTCGCTTACTCCTGCTATAAAACGTACCAAAGATATGTTTGTTTTTGGCTGTACTACTGGTTTACGTATTTCTGATATTAATAGACTCACCAATAAAAATTTTGAAAAACAAAATGATGATTGGTACTTAAAAATAAAGTCACAAAAAACAAAAACCTATAGCTTTATAAAACTACCTAATTACGCAGCAACTATTTACAAACGTTATAAACCCAAATCATCAAAAACACCGATATTTAAAAATATTAGCCTTTTTATTTTTAATAGAAATTTAAAATTAATAGGAGAAAAAGCAGGTTATATACAACCCATACATATGACAAGGGAGCGCTTGGGAAAAGCCAAAAATGTCACTATTAATGGTAAACAAAAACAGATACGTTTTTGTGATAAAATGAGTTCACATATGATGCGAAGAACTGCGATTACTACATTACTCATACTAGGAATGCCAGAGCATTTAGTGCGTAAAATAAGTGGGCATAGTCATGCAAGTAGCTCTTTTAATCGTTATGTGCATTATGCTCAAGCCTATATAGATAAGGAGATTGATAAAATACATAGTAAACTGGATAGCTATTAATTAAATTTGTCATTTCATTTGGTTAAAAGCTTTATTTTCTAACTTTTTTACTACTAGTTTTTAAAACTTGGGGTAGCGAGGAACAAAAATAAAAAGAACATGGTTTGATATCAAATCATTGGAGAACAAACTATTGTTGATACCATTTTAAATTGGTTAACAAACTTGTTACATCGAATCAACCTAAAAGGCGCATCTATGTGAAAGAAATTAAAAAAGAATCATTAATTTTAAACCATAAATGAATCTATTAAAAAATAATCATAAAAGTAATAGAAAATTACTATTTGGTTTTCGTTATCTATTTAATTAAAAGAACAATAATCTAACTAATTAACACACTAGCATCAATGAAATACATCAAAATTATCTTGTTTTTTTGCCTAATCATAGTAAGCTCTTGCAAGTCTAAGGAGCAAAAAAATGAAGACATAAACATTGAAGATAAAAAGCCAAATATTATAGTTATTTATGCTGATGATCTGGGCTATGGAGATGTAAGTAGTTATGGTGCTACAGAACTAATCACACCCAATTTTGATCGTATTGCCAACGAAGGGCTTCGTTTTACAAATGGTTATGCAAGCTCTCCAACTTGTACACCAAGTAGATATGCTATGCTTTCTGGAACGTATCCTTTTAGAAGTACTCGAGCTAAAGTTTTAGCAGGTAATGCGCCGTTACTTTTCGAATTAGGAAAACAAACTTTACCGTCTATGCTACATAACGCAGGATACTTTACTGGAGTTATTGGAAAATGGCATTTGGGGCTTGGAGGCGAAGATATGGATTGGAATAAAAAAATTACTCCTGGGCCTCTGGAAATAGGGTTTGACTATTCGTATGTCATGGCATCTACCAATGATAGGGTTCCCTCTGTATATGTAAAGAATCATAATATTGTAGGTTTAGATCTTAATGATCCCATAGAAGTAAATTATCGTTCTAATTTTGATGGAGAACCAACTGGGAAAGAACATCCGGAACTTCTTAAAATACATCCTAGCCATGGGCACAATCAAAGTATTCACAATGGCATATCAAGAATTGGATACCAACGTGGTGGAAAATCAGCATTATTTATTGATGAAAATATGAGTGATGATTTCTTAAAAGAATCTATAAAGTTTGTGAATACACATAAGGATGAACCTTTCTTTTTATTTTATAGTTTACATCAACCTCATGTACCAAGAGTTCCACATCCGCGTTTTTCTGGAAAATCTGGTTTGGGAGCCCGCGGAGATGTTATTTTAGAAGCGGATTGGGCTGTAGGCCAATTTTTAGATGAATTAGATAAACTAGGTTTGGCCGAAAATACCATAGTCATATTTTCAAGTGATAATGGTCCTGTATTGGATGATGGCTATCACGATGAAGCAGTCACTAAAATAGGAAATCACACACCAAAAGGAGGTCTTAGGGGTGGAAAATATAGTTTGTTTGATGCTGGTACTCATGTACCATTTATGGTAAGATGGCCTGCTAAAATAACACCTGGTACTTCTGATGCACTGGTATGCCAAATTGATTTAATAGCTTCTTTTTCTGCATTAACAAAACAAGTAAATACGACGCCAGATAGTGAAAACATTTTAGATGCCTTAATTGGAAAATCGAATGTTGGTAGAGAAAGTTTGGTTTTAGGTCAAAGTAACATAACCTCGTATCGCAAAGGAGATTATGTACTTATTCCTCCTCATAAAGGTAGCGCTGTATATAAATGGGTAGATATTGAAACTGGACGTGATACACTAATGCAGCTATACAATCTAAAAGAAGATAAAAGCCAGCAACATAATTTGGCCAGTCAATATCCTGAAATAGTTGAAAAAATGACACAAGAAATAGAATCTATAAGAAATAAAAAATGAGTTTTTAACTTATGGTATATATTCTTTTTACTTCCTCTTACCAATATATTTACAGCCACTAGCTACAAGCTAGCGGTAGCTGGAACTTGTATCAACCTTAACAACAAAATTTAACTATTGTTAAATAAAAAATATAATTATAAGTAAATTACAAATTAAGAAGCTACTCTATTTCTAAAGTAGCTTCTTAACTTATTTCCTTACTCTTGACTGGCTAATCTTTACCGCCACTAGTTTTTAAACTAGCGGTAGCGGGGGACTTTTTAACTTATGATATGTAATATTAAGTTTATTCTTTTTACTTACTCTTACCAATATATTTACAGCCACTAGCTACAAGCTAGCGGTAGCTGGAGCTTGTATCAACCTTAACAGCAAAATTTAACTATTGTTAAATAAAAAATATAATTATAAGTAAAATTATAAATTAAGAAGCTACTCTATTTCTAAAGTAGCTTCTTAATTTATTTTCTTACTCTTGACTGGCTAATCTTTACCGCCACTAGTTTTTAAACTAGCGGTAGCGGGGGTTTCTGTAGATTACCTTATTGGCAAAACCAATTTACTCCTTGATAAAGATGCTGTTGATAGATTGGTTAAGATTTCTGAACTCAATGACGAGAACAAAAGCTTTATCCTTAATATGATTGATATGGCTCTACGTGATTTTAAAACTAAAAAATCTTACGCCTCTTAAATGTAAAAAGCCTCTGCATCTCTGTAAAAGCTTTTTCTTTTTATTTTATTACTCTTGCTGCCAATCTTTGACGCCACAAGTTAAAAACTTGCGGTAGCGCATACTAGGGAACAGCGGGGGCTACCATATTTTACCTCCTGTTCGATTTAAGCCTTTTATTAAAGATGTTTTATTTCCATCTTCTACTTGAACTATTTTATTATGAATACTTAAAAGCTTTAACCCTTTTAAAGAATCAATAAATTTAAAAGAATCAATTTTCTTGACCCCTAATTGTAAATATTCAATATGTGGAACATTTAACAAAAAATCGTTGACATAATATAATTTTGGGCAAGAATCAATATATATTTCCCTTAAATTTATTAGTTTTTTAGTAATTCCTTCTAAACTTAAAATATTCCTATTGTGAAATAAATTTAAGCTTTCTAAGTTCACAAAATTAGACAAACCTATTAATGACTCAATTTTAGCACCTCTAAGCATTAAATATCTTAAGTGTATATTCTTTGAAAAAATAGAAACATCTTTTTCTTTAAATTTATTTGTAATAGCTATTACCTCTAAAGTATCAATATTTGTTAATGTCTTATATGAAAAGTTATTAATTTCTCCCGCTAAACTTCTTAAGTTAGTAAAATTGCTATAATCAATTTTCTTATTTGTTGAACTTATTTTTTCAAGATGCTTTAAACTATATAACCCTTTTATATCTTTAACATGTTTACTTAAAATATTTACAGCTTTTATAGACTTTAAATCATAGTTATTCAAAAAATCTATATTATTTAACTCATACTCATCGGTAAAAGTTATTGTATTAAAATCAGTATCGCTTAATAATTCATTTACATTTTCTTCAATGAAATTGGAATTTACAAAAACAGTATTAGCTATAAATAATTCATTATTTAATTTCGTTAATGACTTACGAAATTTTGTGTTATCCCTTATCTGAATTTCACCTTTGGTCATACTCTTTATATATTTTAATTTGTTCCTGGTGCATTTATTATATTTAAAAGATTTTCAATACCATCAGCTTCTTGTATAAACCTTCTTTCCATTGCGTTTATACTAAAATCTATACTGGAATCGAATTCAAAAAACTCTACTTTATCTAATGTTCTTCCTGGTGCTTTTGGTCCTCTTTTTGATGTTCCTTCGACTAATTCAACTAAAGACCTTTTCGTTCTTTGTGCAAATCCGTTAACCCCTGCAGCTTGTCCTATATATACTGAACCATCTGTCATAGTAAATCTATAAATACCTTTTGCTTTTTGTAAAGCGTTTTGAATAGATCCTCTAACAAGAAGTTCTGCTTTTGTCATTGTTTTAGTAGCTGTTTGCGTAACTGTCTGTGTTGCAGTTTGTCTTGCAACATCATCAACAACAGAAATTGGAGGAGCCAAATCAGCCAAAGGAAGCTTAGGCGGGGTAATCCTTTTAATACTCTTAAGTAAGCCCGTTCCTTTAGCTCCTATTGCGTAATCAAGTGCTGCGAAAGTAGCATTACCCTGTTTTCTTCCACCGTCTTCATCAAGGAAATCCTTTATTTGTCCAGCAGGTTGTAAACTCTGAGAAACCTCTGTCAAACCAATAGCCATGGCTTTAAGAGAACCTCCCGGGTTATCTTTTATGGCTTTTACTGTTTTTGTGTCTAAAAGATACCCTCCCGTTACTTGGTCTATTGGACTAGCTTTTGCATACGTAGTGATAATATCACTAGCGAAATCGACCGTACTTTCAACATTATCCAGAAGAGCCGTTCCGTAATCTGTCCACCATTTCTTCTTCCAAATTTCCCTACCTTCTAACTCTGTAGCATCTATTACTCTATTCTCACTAAAAACATAAGGCGAATTATGTGGGAAATGAAACGCTAACGGGTCTAAAGATAAAAACCGTCCAACCCTTGGGTCGTGCATCCTAAACTTATAGTTCAAAGAACTTCCCGGAGAGCCTTTAACCTCATTGTCCATCTCCTGTCCCTGGAAGCCATACCTGTAGTCGCCATCGCCCTGGTGGTTGCGGTTGGGCAGTATCATACCAAAAGGATAGTAATCATTATATGTAAGAACGTCCGCAGTAAAGTTAGTAAAATTAAGTGGGTCGTCAACTAATTTTCGATCACTTACCACACTTAGTACATTCCCTAGGTGGTTGCTAAGTTCAAAGCGCTTATCTCCTACTTTACGTGCAAACGTATTTTCTGGTAAGGTAGCGTCAATATTTTGGGCTTCTGCTAGGAAATTAGCTCCTGAAACTGTTGAGAATCCAGGTTTTAATATTACCTGACCTGCTCGCATGGTTACATTGCCTGTATCAGTAATGACATAAGTATTTACACCTCCAGCTACATCTATTTTATTTGCCGCTTGTAAAAACTCCGTTGTCGTAATATTATCGGTTGTTAGTACCAGATTTTCTTGTATTATTAATGTATCTCCATCTTCTGGTATAGATATATTCTTCTGTTCGATACCCAACCTAGAACTTCCATAAATATGATGTTCTTTAAGTGTTATGGTTTTATTGGCTGTAATATTAGTGATATTGACTTCGTTAGTTTCGTAAACTGCCAATACATTACCTTGAGCATCACGTGTGTAAACAGTTGTTTCGTTTTCAGGTAAAACGGTTTTTGCAATTCGATTACCCAAGCCATCATATCTAAAATGTATTTCTGTACCACCTGTTTTGATAATACTCGCTACTTTTCCGTCTACACGCCAATTGATATTGGTAATACCATTTCCTTCATCATCTAAATCTGATATTAGTTGTCCAATAGTGTCATATTCATAATTATGAGGAGTTCCTAAATCATTAAGACCTAAATCCCCAACTTGATCTTCTAAACGGGTTAATTGATTGTTTTTTGTTTCTTCACCTGTTAATGGGTTTGTTTTTGTTTCTGCATAATCATATCCCAATTGATCCATACTTTGGCCTGTATGGGCTTTTCTATTTAAAGTTTTTAGGTTACCATTGTTATCATACTTATAATCACCATAATAATTTTCATTACCAACTGTAGCGGCTGTATGATAACCTTGCATAGATTTAATACGGTTTAACTGATCGTATTCATAATGATTTACCTGGATACCCAAAGCGGTCTCATTGGTATCCATAACATCGGTTACCATTTGCTTGATGTTACCGTTGTACAAGTTTTTAATATTATTTACACCGTTCGTATCACTATTTACAAACGCAGTAATAGTCCCTACTGGTTCATAATCGGCATCATTATAAGTTAAGGCATACCCATAGGCATCTTTTGCGATGTTAGAGTCTGTATCACCATCCTTCCCTAAATCGTTTGTTGGGTTTAACACATCGGCATTCACCCCTTTTAACCAACCTTGGATCGTATAGGCATAATCTTGTCCCTGTACTTTTTTGTCACCCAATTCGGTTCTTGCTAGTGGGCCGTGTGCATAATAGTCGTAACTGGCATCTTGCTCCCAAATATAACCATCGGACGATGTTTGTACGGCCGTAATTCTATTATCGGCATCGTAGGTATACTGGTGTATAAATTGGTCTGGACTATCTTTTTGATAGTACACCTTGTTTACATTACCGCTTATTAAATCGTATTCGTATTCTACACGTTTAAGCCCTGAATATGGCATAGACGATTTAGCTAACAGCCTGTTATGATGCACCAATTCTTTTACATTACCATGTATGTCGTAATTGTAATACATGGCGTTATCAAAATCAATAGATGTGGTTGGAGCTGTTACGGTATCGAAATAATACACTTCGGTCACCCTGTTTCTAGAAGTGGTCGTTAAGCTATTTGCATCTAATGTTTTAAACACAATACTAGGGTCGCTAATGTATATATTGTATTTTGTACGGGTAACTTCATTTTGTTGATCGGATACATTCTTTGGAAACAGAATCACCGAATTATCATCTGAAAAGCCATCTGTAAATATGGGATCTCCAGTTGCTGTCTCTATAAGTTTACCCGTGGTTTGATTAATAGCTATGGCTTTATTTGGTACCAACTCTCCTGCTTCTGCGATACGTCCTAATGCATCATAAACGGTATAGCTAAAAGTATTATTTACTAATTGTTTGGCATTTTGTGAAGCTACAATACGCCCCAAAGCATCATACGCAAATCGTGTTTCTCCGCCATCTGGTGTAAACTGCCATACGAGTTGGTTTAACGAATTATAGGCATATTGCGTTTTATAATCGTGTGGTGGGAGTAACGTCGTGTTTTCATCAGTTTCGTTATTCTTTCTATGAATATTGATTCTATCGTTAAGTGCTGCTCCATTTGTATCCTGAGCGATTAACTCGGCATTTGTAAATCTGTTAACGCCTTCTGGGGGTACGGTTTGCGATAGGTTGCCTGCCTGATCGTAATAGTATAGGGTGTATTGGTATTCTTTATCATGATACTTCATACTAAAATTTTCTACGGCATTTTCTACGGCATTTTTAAGGTAGGCATTTATAAAATCTTCACGTTCTTTATCTAAAAGAGCTTCATAGGCATCGTCTCTGTAACTGTTATAAATAGCTTTTGCAAATTCTACACAAGGTGGGTCTTCTGGGAAGGTGGGTGGTTGATACCCCTTTGTTGTTATTGGTAATGGCGCAGGAAGACTTATACAAGTAGTGCCTGCTGCTGTTAATAAATATAATTGATCGGATGTAAATTGCGCCCAGGTCTTAATATCGTCCGAGGTTCCTGCTGCATCCATAGTCGTAACATGCGCAGCGTAAGCATCTATAATACCTTTCATACCATCGATATTAAGGTCTGGGTCTTCATAGCCATAACCAAACTCGGTCGCACCAAATTCTGCAATGGTTATGTAATGTATGGATTGATCTGCATTGGCGACTCCTAACTTGGTTAGGTAATAGATATAATCATCTGTGATATAAGCGTATTGGTTATTACAGAAGTCTTCTTCTGCCATCCCTTGTTGTTCGGTATCACTCACTCCATTGATAGCTGCTGTAAATGCCGCAAATTTATCGGTACAGCTAACAGGTTCTACGGGTTGAGCAACACATACTTTATCTCCTTCACTACAATTTTCGGGTATGACATTATCTCCATTTGTAGCATAAATTTCAAGCTGGTATAAGTTTTCCGTATTAAGAGGATCTTCATGATCTATTTGAGTAATAAAGCCATACCCATTCCCGTCAGTAATGGGCAGTACATCTTGAATTTTAAAGCTAGCCTTATATGTTAAATCTACTCCTTCTTCATATATAAAAGGTACATCATCATACCAGGACAAATCCGCATTGTTCTCAAATCTCAAACCTGTACCAAAAATAGGGTCGGTAAACCAAATACTATCATCAACGATTTTGATTTTTTTCCCATTTGTTGAAACAGCATTTTTACTGCCCTCATTTAAATGATAAACACGCTCTTCTCCATTAAGGTTATATGAAAAGTTAAAAATATCGAAAGTAGCTCCCCAAGTTCCCTGATAATCCCATGAAAGCCTATTTATTGGAGGGCGTCGATACCCTACCTGTTCGGAATCAATAACATTAAATGTTAAACCGTTATTAGATAGTTTATATGATTTTCCATTCAATATGATTTCGGCGCTATTATAATCTTCCGGATTCTCTGAATAATTACTAAAATTAATATCAACTTCTAAATTAATGAGTTCGTCAATAGATGCACTAAATCCGTTGGGTATAAACTCTAAATCTTTATAAAAATATTTATGGGCTCCACCTGGAGCTGTAATCATTTTACGTAAAACGAATACGGGCTTGAATTTTGGGGTAGTGACTGTTGCTGCTTCTGTAAAATTAGCATTGACGCCATAAGCTAAAAAAGGGCATATATCGAACTCGTTGGTACCGTAAAATTCCAATTGACCCATTCTTGTTTCTTCAACGCCTGTATTTGGGTCTATGTAGCTAAAAAAAGTTCTTTCAACTAAAATGTTATTCTCTGCAATTTCAAACTCAGTCATTTCATACCAATCAAATGGATTACTAACAACAAGTTGAATACTATTTTTTGGATTTGGAGTTCCTAACTCTGGTGAAGAAGAAAACTGTATCTGAATATAATACTTAAATGTAGTATTCAAAATTACTGCATATACTTCATCCTCAGAAAAATCTTGAGTAGCTCCAAATGAAACCCATCTGTCTTTTAAAGGGGCAAACTGATTTTTTAAAGAAACATATGCTGGAAATCCATCTATACGAAATGGCACGGAATCATTTACCTGATTGACTGTTCGATATTCTAAAATTTCATTGAACAAATTCTTCATTACGGCTTCAAATTGTATTTCTTCATCTTCAGTATTTGAAGAAAGACATTCCGTAATATGTGGATCTCCTGGCAAACTCACATTAAACAAAGGACAAATAACAAAACCTGCCCCACAAGGATATGGATCAGTACTTACACAACCATAAGGACCGTCTGAACTTAAGTATAATATAGCCGCTTTTACTTCCCTTTGATTTTCATGATTTCTATATGTTATTTCTATAGAACGCCCCCTTTCTCCTACAAGATCTATGTTTTCTATTATAGCAATATCATCAAGGTTAATACTAGTAGGAGTATTACCTCCCTGAATTTGAATCGTTACAGAACCTTTACCTTCTGGGGTTCTATGATCTCCTATTTCAACAGAAAGAGTTTTAGACACCCCTGCTGTTTCCAAATAGCAACTTGCAACACCTCTTTTAACATTAATATGACTACCATCTAAATCTCTAAACACTTGGGAAGTAACTCTCATTCTTTCTTCAACTCTAATATTATTATCGTTTAAAAAAGAATTTGTATTTAATGAGCTCATAGACACAAGGTTGCTTACACCTCCACCTCCATTAATTAAATCATACTTTTGAAAAGCATCGTTAAAAATTGAAATTAAATGGTCTTCAAAAGTATCTTCTAAATCCGCTCTTAAACTACAGGTTGACGTATTAATAAACTCTTCTCCATAATAATCATTAATATCCCCACAACATAAAAAATTAAGCAATGTTTCTTCTGTAGCCTGTACCGTTCCTATAGTACTCAGTTTTTGATTGGCAGCTGTTAACCAAGTTACTTTTACAGTTTGACCCACTATAGTATTTCCTTCATTATTATAGGTGTAATCAAAACTAACATTAGTAATCGTACCAGTAGTTGGTAACGGCGCATCTAAACTCATTAAGAAATGATCTACCCCATCAATAGCCAATGTATAAGTATTGTTACCTATAGCACTCCATGCTATTATTTGATCACTCTCAAAAAACTCCGGTAAATAGCCATTAACATAAGCATCTAAACCAGTAATATTAATATCAGAACTATTGATCTGGTTAGTATCTATAAGACTATTAAGAAGCTTTACTATGGCTTTATTAAAATAGGATTCTTTATTACAGGTTCCTGTTTCATCATAAGTATTACCGCCTCCAAGGTACTGTCCAGGCTCAACTGGATTATTTATGCTACAGGTAATACGCGCTTTGGTTGTTCCTGTAATCAGTATTTCTTCATAAGTGCCATTAACGTCTAATTTTGCTAAGGCATTATACTCGAATAGTTGGCTTGTTTGATTATAGCTACTGGTAATGGTACTTATACTGGTTATTATGAATTTACCTGCACCTATGCCATAGTTTGCCCAACTATAAGCTACAGGTAAATTTATTGTTATATCGGAATCTGTGAGACTATTAACATTTAGCGTAAGTATTTGCCCAGAAATGTTTCCGCTTGTGGTCACGGAAGTCGCTGGAAAAACACCTCCAAATTCTTGGAATAAGGTCGATGATAAATAGAGTCCTGTATCACTATACGGTCTGTTTTGGGCCGTTATATCATGGCCTGACAATACCGCGTCCTTAAAGTAACCATCTAAATACAACACTAAATCCCTAGCCAATGGGCAGATACCTGTATTTACATAATACTCATAATCTACTTGTTCTGCAATATCAGCCATTGCATCCGTTGTGTCTGCACCGGCATTGAAAAACATATCGGTTGGTAAAAAGCGTTTTTGCTTATCGTTATAATTATCGGCAAAAAGATCACTGCATAAGCCGTCCGATGGACTTGTGCCATTTAAATAATTTTCTAAAACAGATGTGATACTACTGCTATAAGTTGAAATATTAGCAACTAAGGCTACGGGTGCTTCAGAAAGCCCAATACACCCATTATAGGTGCCTTGTTTTTGAGCATAGGCATTTATAAACACCGATTGAATACGCTGTTTTAAACCTAAATAGTTTGCTTTATAGGTATTCCAGAATCGGTCTTGCTTTTCTACAGTTAGCCCATCTACCTCTAATAGTATGGCAGAAGCGCTTGTTAATTGCGGGCAGTTTACAAGACTATTACAATTGACCGTTGTATAGGCCGAAGCCATCATTAATGCTCCAGTACCATCAAAATCACCACCATTTTTTAAAGCCTCGATCATAATGTCTTTTCTGGCATTTGCCAAAGCTGATGTTTCAAAACTATCCTGAGCACTTCCTATTTGAGAGGACAAGAAATAAGGATCTTGATTAAAAATATCTGGGTTTGTGGTACTAGGATTTGCCGTTAAAAAACCAGCTGTTTCTGCCTTAGCATAGGTATCGATAGACTGTAAATAAGAGTCGAAACCATCCGAGCTAAAGTTACCTGCTGTATTTGTTAGCTCGCACAAGGCATTGCTATATTGTAAATAATCGTATTCTGGATGGTAGTACAATAAAGAATACGCCCAACTATCTTGCCATACATCCGGATGTGTTAAGTCTGAGCTATTAGCCAAGTATTGAGGTTCTACCCAGTATTCATTGTCAGAATCCTCGATAGCTGTCATAGGGACATCCTCATTTAGAGCTGGGTCATAACTAGCAATTTCTTCACCATTTTCATCAATCGTTATGGTTTCTTTTACTTTTATATAACTAACTGTACCATCTTCATTATAGTAATGCCCTTCTGTATAAATTGGATTTCCAGAAGCATCTGAAGGATCATTATTTACATGCCAGGGGTTTTTCCAACTATTATAAACATCTTCACTTATTTTGGCACTTAATAATTTATTGCTTTCATTAAAAATATTAAGCGTGGTTTCTGTACCGTCAAACCCATTACCATATTGTCCTAAAGGACTCATGTCGTCTAATAATTGATCCAGAGCTGTTTGACAGGAAATAACGTTAGGAGCAGCACCATTACTATTGCTGGCATCGGTACATAATGCCCGACAGGTTTCTAAGGCTTCTTGCCACTGTGCTTCTAAAGAAGCTCTAAACCTAACTTGTTCTTCATCAGAAAGTGCATCGTATGCTTCTTGATTATAGCTTATTTGAATATCTGCATATGCTGTAGCTGTAGCATATTCTGCCAAAAGATTCGTCTCACAGTCCGCACAGTTTAAATTACACCCCTCCACTATAAGCGGATCTAATTCTTCTGCGAGAGCCGTTTTGGGAACATAGCAAGGATCTCCAGGTGTCTGGAGTTTAGCTATATATTGATCTGCATATACTTCAACAGAATCTTTATTTACACGAAGCCGTTTGTTAATGGTAAAAGTCCCTCTTTCTACCAGAGCCAATGTTTCCGGCATTGAAAATGTTAAATTGGTAGCTCCCGTTCCTAAGTCTATCGTTTCGGTTATGGCTGCTGGCAAAACACTTTCTGCGTCTTCGTTTAATACATCAATCTCCAAATTGTATATTATAGGATATCTTTTACTAATATCGCAATAGGTAAAAGGAAGTGTATCTGTAACATTATAATTAAAAGTTCTGGTATCATCAAAAACAACCGTTTTTACGGCGCTGTATGATAGTTGGTCTTGCAAAGGGCCAAAGGCTCCTGAAGCGCCTACTTCGTTATTGTCTTCGGGTGTATCCGTATTATCACTAGCTACTTTACCTAAAAGATCGGTGGTGAATTCTGTATGTAAATCAGTATCTGCTTCATCATCTAAAGCATCTAAGTTTGGAGGTGTAGTCCCAGCTAAAGCGGTTGCTATGGTACGTCCTTGCGGATCTATATAACTAATGCTTAACTGACGATTGGGGTCTAAAACCATATTTTTTTTGTAATGCGATGCATGACCAACGGTATAGCCAAAAAGACGATTTAATTCTACTTGTTCCGGAACCCCGTAGTAGTATTCCATTTCATGTCCAGACCCTAATTGATGGGTTTCGCCAACACCGCTTTTTCTACGAATTCTACCTGTATTGTCTGGAGTATATTCTATTTGGGAGAATGGATATTGTAAAGCGTTAGGAATTTGATCCTTATAGTCACTCGTTATAGTATTTGCAGACGAATAATAATGACTGGCTCCTGCTGATTCATTCATCTTTTTATCATCAGAAGTCATATCTATTACATTTTGAGTGTCTTCGTCAAAATCTGAATAGCTATAGGGTTTTGGTGTTGTAGTATCATTATTGAGATTAAAATCTTTATGATACCTCAGTTCATTTACTGATGTTGGTGCGGGTAATACCTCTACTGCTGGTCTACCTTGAGCATCGTAAATTACCTCACCTACAATGGCATTGTTATCTGTATTAATGGTTGTGACTGTTTGGCGATTACGTAATGAGCCATCAAAATAACTAACCACTTCTTTCTTTTTGCCATCTTCGGCATACGAGGCTTGAAATTGCCAATTTTTAGTGGCTTCATGATCCTGAAGTTGATCGATTTCGTGAACCCCGCTATTTTGCGCTCCCCAATTAGAAACCGTTGTATTTTCTCCTACTGGATTAGCACTCCATGCACTGTATTTATTTTTTGATAGTGAAGGGTCTTCTACTGCACTAAAATTACCTACGGCTCTTACTCTATAAATTATAAAGCCTCTGGAATAGACCAATGGAATATTATAGCTTATTTCACTGGTTTGAATTCGTGTACTGTTGCGCTGAAAGTTTTTAGCTGAAAATGGTACTAAATCTGAAGTTATAAAAGTAGTTAGATCATCTCCATAATTATCAACCCAGGTCCACTCTACATCGTAATGGCGCGCTTGAGGGACTTCTGTCCAGTTAATTTGTATCTCGGTATTATTATTTGCTAGTATAGAGCCAACTCCTGTTGGCGCTGTTTCTGGTAGCTCATAATATCGGGTGGTATTAAATCCTACGGTAAGTATGATATTATCTGGTACAACGGCATCATTAACAGGTCCTGAACCACTATCAAGCGTGTTGCTCAAAACCACCACATTTGCGCCATAGGTATTATTAAGAATATGCTGTTTAATATCTATAACATTTCCTATTCCTGAAGCCAAATTATTTTCTACTTCTAAAGTAATATCCTGACTTATTGTATCTGGTGTGCCATTAGGAAGTATAGGGGTCACTTGCAAGGTTAATGTGAATTTATACGTTGTAAACGGCGCTGTATCTTCTTTTATACTTAGAGAAAAATAGGTATAGGGGTTTACATCTGTCGTACCTGCAACTGTGGCAGCCGTGTTTGTCGTTAAAGCACCATTAACTATCTGTGCAGGACCAACAAACTCATCCTCAAAGTTTTGAGCTTGAATAGTGAACCCAGAAAGAAATACGAGTATGATAACTTTTATGTACCGTGATTTTATTTTTTTTAAAAACATATCTTTTATGTGTTTATAAGTTTGTTGGAGCTGTTATGGTGTAAGCAGCATACGCTTGTGTTGGGCGTACTTTTTTATTAGGTTCTAATAGCACATAGTCTTTTAATCTAGGAGCTTTAGCCATCGTTTTCTTATTGTGTTTGAAACTAATTTCCATACGAGCTACATCTTCGGTGTCTTTTCCATTATCGTCTACAAAAGGTACTTTAGTAGACAGGTATAATTCCTGCTTTACTAATTGGTGGTTTGCTTTATTGATATAAATGACAATTTTATTATATGGAATTGGCATTTGGTTGTTTTTTAAAACCATTTCATGAACAAGCATATTCCCACTTACTTTTGTGGATGTCTCTTTATAATAGTTAAGAAACGTTGATACATCTAACGGTGATTTTTTTAAGCCTTTGCCAGATATTTCATTATAAACTAAAGTCTTGTTCGCTTTATTTATAGTAAGCTGCGCGTTAGGAAATTGTATAATCTCTGAACCTAAGATCTTGATTTGTGATACAGCCCCATTTTTAGTCATGGTACCTTCATACGATTCGGTAAGATGATTTCCAGTATGTCCTTTGTACATGTTATATTTTACTTGAAGATTAAAGGTTTTAGCTGTTTTATAGTAGGTTTCAACTTTTGCTAAGCTTTCTGCTGCTGTTGGTTGCTGTGCCTGAATTTCAAGGCTTCCTAGAAATAATAGTACAAGACTTAAATAATAATTCATTTTTCTGCTCATCTTAATTTGCTTTTTTAATATTACCTGATCTTGTTTCCTGAATGGTGTATATCCCTTCTTCGGTTTCCTTCTTAACTCTAACAAGACCGCCTTCCAGATCATATTCGTAAAATGTCGCATAATTATTTTCGTCTAACTCAGACATTAAACGCTGGTTTTCGGGGTGATATACAAAGGTTTTCATGTTGCTTTCAAAAGGCAAGATTCTTAAATCATCGAAATAGGCGACTTTGTTGCTATCATTATTTTTTAGAGAAATAATCATTTTCCCCGCGTTCTCTGGAATCCTAAAATCTGCAGTCACTTTTTGCCATTTGTCTATGATTTCACCATGAGGTACTAGTGGAACTGGTGCTCCAATAGGTGTATTAGCTTCATCTACAAAACTAACCTCTATCACGGCCTGATTGTATGATATGGGTGATTGATTAGCGACTTCGTTGTACTCTAAATCGGTTGCAGTTTGTTTCATTATATTTGAATCGGAAAATGTACTTACCTGACTTACTTCATGTGCTGGCTCTTTAACTTGTTTAAAATCGGCATAGATTTTTAACACGCCAGCAGTAACCTCAGCTTTAGTAAACTTTAAAAATTCATCCGTCGTATTACCATCGTTATCCAATAAAGGATAACGATTCAAGTCTCCAGTTTCTTCAACACCATTTCTTATAATATTTGGTGTTTTATAAACAATTTGACGATCTTTTGTTTCATTTAAATAAAATGAAAAACCAATGGCTCTACCATAAGCATCATTAATCTTTGTAAAGTCGTAAACCTTTAATTCTTTTTCACTGGCACCTAAGTCTTCAATGTAAGCCATTAAAGGCGCCAAATCCTGAGGTGTTTCGCCACTGGAAAATACAGGTTTATATATCGCAGGAATATCATGCAATTGGTCATCATCACTCAATAGCCTATTTTTTAAATGATTAAGAAGATCTACAAATAGTACACTCTCTGAGCTACCGTTAAAAGGTATTTCGCTTATGGTTTCCGTGGTTACCTCACGCTCATTTAACCAGGCATCTATAACATAACGCTCGTTTAGTTCTGGTCTAAATAGTTCGCATCCTAAAAGCGGGTCTACAGGTTCGTCAACCAACACTACAGTAACACCTACACGGTTACCACCTGGACATTGTGTGTCAGTTTGGATTTGTTCGGCATAATAAATTTGTCCATTTGTATCTAAAGGAATGGTACCCCCGTATTGATTCCCTCCTGTTGCCTGACTATACCATACAACATCATAACCACTTGTTTTTAAATTTTCAACCTTTGGAGATGCATTGATATTAAAGGTTTGCGTAGTTTCATTTATTACAAGTTGTTTTACGGGCATTAAATTTACCTGTACTGCTAATCGCTTTGGGCTTTCCTCCCCATTATTGGTATCCAACTGTGCTATATAATATGTAGTCTCATGTAAAAGTGGCGTTGTTTGATCTAAAGGTGAACCGCCTTCAGCACTTGCATACCATACAGCAAACAACCCATCTTCTAATTGTAAAACAATATCGCTTAATTCAGAGCCTTCACATAAGAATTGTATTTGCTCGCCTTTAGGAGGAATGACACCAATGGTAATGGTCACAGGTAAACGACAGCTATTACCTGCTTCTGCCCCATTATATGATGATGCATAATATGTTTGTCCATCAACCAACTCGGTATCACTTAACGCTGTAGTACTAGTATTTGAATTATACCAAAATACAGGTTGGCCACCATTAACCACATCAATGTCTGAAATTGTAGGTACTGGCGCATAAATGCTAAATGCCTGTTCTTTATCTCCTTCTGGTGCACTGTAGACAGTTACAGCCGCTTCCGTTCGGGTACTCATACCATCAGTAGTATCGTCCCACCAATAAGAAACGCCTCCTGTGTTTTCTGCTGCTTCTATAATTTCATCTATATTGTTATATGCTGTCCCTCCTGTTTCGGTTGCATACCATAAAATATTACTACCTGAAGGTGTTAAATCCGTTACTGTAGGGTAATCTTCCAATTCACTAAGACAAAAGGTGTTATTATTTATTGCAGCAGGGTTAACAGTCAAAGTAATGGTATGACGTTCTAGAGTAAGCCCTGTAACGATACTATTTGTAGCTAACATATGGTATACGCCTGCATCGGTTAAAGCCACTGGATTTATAGTATAATCTTTACTGGTTGCTCCTACAATTGCTACGCCATCTTTATACCATTGATAACTATTATTGGAACTGCTTAAACTGGTTGTGAATGTGTAACTTGTTCCTTCTGTAACTGTTGGGGTTTCTACTTGGTCTACTTTGGCTTGGGGGATGTATTGATAGCCAGATAAATTACCAACGTATGTAGTATGCTCTGTTTCAAAATCATTAAATATAAAGGCATTTTCTTGAAATCGAAATCTATTCAAGGAAGGTATTAAACTTATAGAAGGTGGTATTGTTCCAGATAACTGGTTGGTTTCTAAATATAAATAAATTAATGATGACAAGTTACCAAGAGTATCTGGTAAAGGTCCTTCCAATTGATTAGATTGTAGTTGTAAATATTGCAATAATGACAAATTCCCAAAACTTGAAGGTATTTCTCCTGTAAGTTGGTTATCATTTAAAGTCATATTTGTAAGATTGGATAGATTGCCGAGGCTTGATGGTATAGAACCAGATAGTTGGTTGGAATTTAAATGTAGGTATTTTAAAGCAGGTAAATTACCAAGGCTAGTTGGTATGGAGCCCGATAACTGATTCACATATAAATTTAAAGTTTGAAGACTAGATAAATTTCCTAGCTGAGGTGGTATAACTCCTTCTAATTGATTACCACTTAAACCTAAAAGCAATAAATTGGTGAGCCCCCCTAGACTTTCCGGAATATTTCCTGACAACAGATTGTTAGCCAAATACAAATGTTTTAATGATGATAAATTACCTAGCTCGAACGGTATAGATCCTGTTAATTGATTCGTGTTAAATTGTAAAAATTTAAGATTCGATAAATCTCCTAGTTGAGAGGGAATGGTTCCTGCAATCTGATTATCATATAAAAACAATCCTTCAAGATTAGGTAAATCTTTTAACTGAGATGATAAAGTCCCTATTAAATTGTTACCATTAAGATCCAACCATGTTACATGACCACTCGTAACCGTCACACCATACCAATCACAAACAGGTATATTAATATCCCAAGGTTGGTTATTGGCCAAGGTATTGGTCCAATTAGCTCCTCCTGTAGCATTATATAAAGCCATTAAAGCATCACGCTCGGCTGTAGATACACCACAAGTATCTGCTGTTACCCCTAGGGTAATTGTATGACGCTCTAAAGTAAGCCCTGTAATAATACTGTTAGTAGCTATTACATGGTATACACCTGCATCTGTTAAAGCCACTGGATTTATGGTGTAATCTTTACTGGTTGCTCCCACAATTGCTGCGCCATCTTTATACCATTGGTAACTATTATTGGGACTGCTTAAACTGGTTGTAAATGTATAGCTATTGCCTTCTAAAATTGTTGGGGTTTCTACTTGATCTACTTTGGCCTGTGGGCTGTAAGTGTACGTTGATACATTAGTGTCATAAAAAACATGCTCATTTTCGAAATTGCTAAAAACAAAACCATTATTATGAAAGTTAAGTATAGTAAGATTTGCTAAAGTGTTTATATTAGTAGGAATATCTCCTGTTAATTGATTATTGTTTAATTGTAATCTTTGAAGATTTGTTAAGCCATCAAAAGTATTCGGGATTTCTCCAGTTAGTTGATTACTGTATAAACGTAAATGAAGGAGGTTAGATAAATTACCTAAATCTGCAGGAATTAATCCAGTTAAAGAGTTGTTGTTTAAATATAGATATTTAAGGTTAACTAAATTACCAAGACTAGTCGGAATTTGACCGCTTAACTGGTTTGAAAATAAATATAGCGTTGTAAGACTTGTTAAGCCTCCAAAAGTACTTGGAATAGTACCTGTTAATTGATTACTATTTAAATACAAATGAGTAAGATTTGCTAAACTCCCTAATTCACTTGGAATACTGCCTGCTAATAGATTATCATTCAATTGTAATCTAGATAAGGCCTGTAGGTTACCAAAGCTTGAAGGGATAGATTCAAGCTGATTATGATTTAAATACAAATTACCGAGACCAATTAAATTCCCTAATTCACCTGGAATATCTCCAGATAATTGATTGTTGTTTAATTGTAAATTACCAAGATTGATTAAGCCTCCCAATTCACTTGGAATTGCTCCAGACAATTGATTAACAGATAAAGTCAATTTAGTTAGACTTGATAAATTACCCAATTCAGGAGAAATAGCTCCTACCAACTGGTTATTAGGAAGTACTAATTCAGTAACATTTCCATTTGTAACCGTCACCCCATACCAGTCGCAAACAGGCACATTAATATCCCAAGGTTGATTACTAGCTAAGGTATTAGTCCAATTAGCACCATCTGTAGCATTATATAAAGCCATTAAAGCATCTCGCTCGGCAGTGGATACGCCGCAAGTATCTGCTGTTACAGCTAAGGTAATCGTATGACGCTCTAAAGTAAGTCCTGTTACTATACTATTAGTAGCTAATACATGGTATACACCTGCATCTGTTAAAGCCACTGAATTTATGATGTAATCTTTACTGGTGGCTCCAACAATTGCCACGCCATCTTTATACCATTGGTAACTATTATTGGGACTGCTTAAGCTTGTTGTAAATGTATAACTATTGCCTTCTAAAATTGTTGGGGTTTCAACTTGGTCTACTTTGGCTTGGGGGCTATAGGTATATGCTGTTATTTTAGAAGCATAAGTATTATGTTCTGTTTCAAAATCATTAAATACGAAGGCATTATTTTGAAATTTAAAATTATCTACAAAGCTTAATATATCTTTTAATCCACTTGGAATATTTCCTGTTAATTGATTACTGTCAAATCTCAAAGTTTTTAAACTAGTTAAGTTTTCAAATTGCAACGGAATATTGCCTGTTAAATCATTACCCTGCAATAGCAATTGTTCTAATGATGTTAAGTTTCCCAATTCTGTTGGTATATTACCAGAAAGTTGATTACTATATAATTCCAATACAGTCAGGAAAGACAAACTTCCTAACTGCGTTGGAATTGTACCCGTTAACTGATTACTACCAAGGTATAAAAACCGAAGATTAGATAAGTCTCCTAACTGCGTTGGAATATTTCCTGTTAGTTGATTATTATATAAATGCAAATGTGTAAGATTAGATAAATCACCAAGTTGAGATGGAAGAGTTCCTGTTAATTGATTTGTATAAAAATATATCCTTTTAAGTTGTGATAAGTTTCCTAATTCAGGTGGTATACTGCCTGTTAATTGATTCTGGTTTAAATACAAGTGTGTAAGATTTGATAAGTTTTCTAACTCAATTGGAATATTACCCGCTAACTGATTACCATTAAGTTCTAATCTTGTAACCCCCCCATTAGTTACCGTCACCCCATACCAATCACAAACAGGCACATTAATATCCCAAGGTTGGTTATTGGCTAAGGTATTGGTCCAATTAGCACCATCTGTAGCATTATATAAAGCCATTAAAGCATCCCGCTCGGCAGTAGATACACCGCAAGTATCTGCTGTTACTGCTAGGGTAATTGTGTTACGCTCTAAAGTAAGTCCTGTGACAATACTGTTTGTAGCTATGACATGGTATACACCTGCATCTGTTAAAGCTACTGGATTAATAGTATAATCTTTATTGGTAGCGCCAACAATTGCTGCACCGTCTTTATACCATTGGTAACTGTTATTGGGACTGCTTAAACTTGTCGTAAATGTGTAACTATTACCTTCTAGAATTGTTGGTGTTTCAACTTGATCTACTTTGGCTTGAGGGCTGTAATTATAAGTTATAAGGTTGTTAGTATAAGAAATATGCTCGTTTTCAAAATCGCTAAATACAAAACTATTAGTATCGAAATAGAAATAATTTAAAGTACTTATTAAATTTATTGAGAGTGGAATATTTCCTGTTAATTGGTTATTAAGAAAAGATAAATTCTCAAGAGCAGATAAGTTTCCTAATTCTGAGGGTATAGTGCCTGATAAATTATTTTCACCAAGCCATAAGGTCTTTAACTTAATAAGGTTACCTAAGCTTACAGGAATACTACCTGTTAATTGATTTGTAGATAAGTGCAAAAACTCAAGATCAGATAAATTTTCTAATTCAGTAGGAATATTTCCCACTAGCTGATTATTAGAAAGTCCCAACCTAATAACACTTCCATTAGTAACCGTCACCCCATACCAATCACAAACGGGAGCAGACGTTCCCCAGTTAGTATTATTAGTCCAATTAGTACCATCTGTAGCATTATATAAAGCCATTAAAGCATCACGCTCGGCTGTAGACACACCGCAAGGATCTGCTGTTACAGCTAGGGTAATCGTATTACGCTCTAAAGTAAGTCCAGTTACTATACTATTAGTAGCTAATACATGGTACACTCCTGCATCTGTTAAAGCCATAGAATTTATGGTGTAATCTTTACTGGTGGCTCCAACAATTGCTACGTCATCTTTATACCACTGGTAACTATTATTGGGACTGCTTAAGCTTGTTGTAAATGTATAACTATTGCCTTCTAGAATTGTTGGTGTTTCAACTTGATCTACTTTGGCTTGGGGGCTGTAACTATATGATGTTAGGTTTGTTGTGTAAGTATTGTGTTCGTTTTCGAAATTACTAAAAACAAAAGCATTTGTATTGAACCAAAGACGAGTTAAAGAACTTGAAAATGCAGGAATGTCTCCTGTAAGTTGGTTATTATCTAATTGTAAAATACTTAAATTAGATAAGTTACCAAACTCTGGTGATATAGTTCCACTTAATTGATTAGCTGAAAGAGCCAAGATTTCAAGATTAGATAAGTCACCAAACTCTAACGGTATCGATCCACTTAATTGATTATTTTTTAAATCTAAATGGAGCAATGATTCTAGAGCTCCATACTCTGGGGGTATAGAACCACTAAACTGATTAAGATGAGCGTAAAAATATTTAAGATTAGATAAACTACCAAGTTCTGGGGGTAATTCGCTTAATTGATTTCTATACAAAAGTAAAGATTCAAGATTAGATAGGTTACCAATTTCTGGAGGTATAGCTCCATTTAGTTGATTATCAAAAAACATTATTGCCTTTAAATTAGGTAAATCACTTATATTTGAAGGTATAGTTCCTATTAATTGATTATTATGAAGATCCAACTCTGTAACATTCCCATTAACAACCGTCACCCCATACCAATCACAAACGGGAGCAGACGTTCCCCAGTTAGTATTATTAGTCCAATTAGCACCATCTGTAGCATTATATAAAGCCATTAAAGCATCCCGCTCGGTAGTAGATACAACACAAGTATCTGCTGTTACCCCTAGGGTAATTGTATTTCGTTCTAAAGTAAGCCCAGTAACAATACTGTTTGTAGCTACTACATGGTATACACCTGCGTCTGTTAAAGCTACTGGATTAATAGTATAATCTTTACTGGTGGCTCCAACAATTGCCGTACCATCTTTATACCATTGGTAACTATTATTGGGACTACTTAAACTTGTTGTAAATGTGTAACTATTACCTTCTGTGACTGTTGGTGTTTCAACTTGATCTACTTTGGCTTGGGGGGTGTATCCGTAATTAGTTAAATTACTTATATAGGTAGGATGTTCGCTTTCGAAATCCCTGAAAATAAAATTGTTATTTTGAAACCTAAATATATTTAAAGATGTAATTAAACTTATCGAAGAAGGTATATTGCCTGTTAATTTATTATCATATATATACAAATACTGTAATGACGATAAATTTCCAAATTCTAGTGGAATTGATCCTTCTAATTGGTTATCAGACAGAGTTAAATTCTGTAATAATGATAAACTACCAAACTCTGATGGAATAGACCCTGTTAATTTATTAGAACCTAATGATAAATTCAATAATGATGATAAATTACCCAGCTCTGGTGGAATAGATCCCGTTAATAGATTATTAAACAGAGATAAAGTATGTAATAATGGTAAACTACCGAGCTCTGGTGGAATAGACCCTGTTAATTTATTAGAACCTAATGATAAATTCAATAATGATGATAAATTACCAAGTTCTGAAGGTATTGTTCCTGTCAATTGATTACCATTGAAATTTAGAGTTGTAAGACTCGATAAACTTCCTAGTTGAGAAGGAATAGAACCACTCAATTGGTTACTACCTAATAGTAAGGAAGTTAAATTAGATAAATTCCCTAACTCCACTGGAATGGAGCCTGTTAATTGATTTGAATATAAGGTAATAGAACTAAGATTCGTTAAATTTCCTATTGAAAATGGGATTGATCCAGTTAAGTCATTTTGCATTAAGGCTAATGATGTCAGATTAGTCAAGTTTCCTATAGTTGAAGGGATTGGTCCTGAAAGATTATTAAAAGGCAGGTATAAAGAACTAAGACTGGATAAATTTCCTATTTCTGATGGAATAGAATTTGTTAACTGATTATTATTTAACCTTAATAATGAAAGATTGGATAAATTCCCTATCTGAGATGGTATTGACCCTATTAAATTATTAGTACCCAAATCTAAGCTTACAAGATTAGGTAAATTACCTATTTCTGTGGGTATTGATCCAGATAAATTGTTGTTTTTTAGATCTAAAACCCAAACTGTCCCATTAGTAACCGTCACCCCATACCAATCACTTACACATGCCGTTGTATTCCAATTCGTGTTGTTTGTCCAGTTTGCTCCATCTGTAGCGTTATATAATGCTATTAAAGCATCACGTTCTGCTGTTGGTACATCTGTGGCACATTGACTATATCCATAGTTGCTTATAAATAAGATCGATATGAATAAAAATATATTATAATATGTTTTTTTCATGATATATAATCAGGTTTTATTGCTAATAACTAAATTGTAATTTATGTAAAATGATAACTTGGAAAATGCCATTATTAACAGGTTGCATTGTTAGACTTTGATTTCATACAGAAGCTTTTTTAGTTTAATTAATCCGGAAGTTCAGAATCAAATAACTTATTATCTTGGTATGATTCTCCATGGCACCCCTTACTTTTATAAACCGTAAGCGTTAAAAACGTTTTAGAAACATAGTCATGGAAACTGTCTTGTAACTCTATAGCTGTTTTTAAATAGCTTTTATCTTTACGTTGCCCCCATAATTCAAACTGCCCAAAATATTTACCTGTAGCATCAAAATTTATTTCAACTTCTTTACCATCAGGGTTATCTGCTCCATCATCTCCTATTTTTACACCATCTAAGAATATAACAAAACCGCCACGTGGCCTTTCAGAAATATGAAACTTAAGGTATCCTTTACCATTTGGAGTACCATCAACAGTAAAAGTCATTTGTTTACTACAACTATTATTTAACCTTCCTGTTTTAATCACGTTGGACATTTCTGGAACGGCCTCGTCATCACAGACATCACCTATTAAATCCCCATCGTAATCTTTTTGGTTTTTATTCCATGTATAAGGACAGTTATCTTCTTCATTTGGTATACCGTCACCGTCTACATCGGCATCTGCTGCTTCAATTCCCAGAAGCTCTACTTCTTTATCAGCCAGACTATTATTTGGGAGTAGTAAACTGCTATGTCCCGTATGGGCTTGATCTGTGGATAACTGAATCCCGCCTGCCCCATCATTATCTACATTTTCTTTGAAATTAAAATGTCCGTTTTCAGAATTTAAATAGCTATAATCCTCAAAGTTATCTGCTCCCATATAACGATATTTACTATTGGAAGCTACAGCCGTTGGTAATGTGAAATTATAACCATACTGGGCAGACGAATATCTATCAAGAGCATCTTTGTTTTCTATTTCGGCTCCATATGGACTGTACTGGGTCACTTCGCTGGCAAACGTCCAATAATTTATTATATCGGGGGTTTGCTCATTTATGACTGCGGGGTTTACAGCCCATTGTGTATCTCCAGAACCTAAGCTGTAAAAAGGTGTAAACTCTTTAAAATAACCTTCTTTTCTTGTATGTTTTCTAACCGTATTGCTTCCTTCTTTTACATCTGTGCGTTCGGTTAAATAGGCGTATGATTTTTCCGCACGCCATTCTCCATTTGCATTATACAAGTAGGGATTAAATTTATATTCTTCTATGGCTAAATTTGCTAAAACATCTTCATTGACATTAGCATTTGGAATAAATGGCAGGTTATTTTCACATTGACAGTTCCAAAAATCATTGTAAGCAACCGCACTGGCGTTAACAATACGCAAGTTGTTTACAGCTGGGGCTGTAGCTAACTGTGAGAATGTTGCGGTATCTATATTAAGATAATTGTCATTGGCATCCTTTTTTAAAGGGTTGCTCATCATGGTTATAGATCCCATATTGCCCATTTGCTGGTTACGGTACCCCGAGCGCACTATTTTAAAGTTTATATTTTCCTGTATGGTATAGCCCTCGCTTTTATTTGCTACGCTACCGTCTTTGTCCATTAAGAGCACGCCTGTACCTGCGTCGTTAAACCCTACCACCCACAAACGTTCTGTAGTATTTCCATAGGATGCCATAAGCTCGTCTCCCAATGTTAGATACTTATCGGCATTTGGTAACATAAAGTAATCTCCAGAAGGTGTTAAAGTTCCTTTAATACCTAAATTTTTAGAGGCTTGCCCCATATTATTATAGGCCCAATAGGCTGGGAAGTTGAAATTATAATAAGTATCATCAAACTCATTAATGGTTTTGGTTAGAATAACCTGTCCGGTTTCTGCATCCCAAGCTTCGTTTACCGTAGACACTTTAGACCCTAAATCGGTTGCTATTTTTTCTTTTAAAACCGATGTGGTATGCACTGTTTTAGTAGTAATGACACTGTGAGCGATGTTTTCCTGTTTTGTTAAAACTGGAAATGCCGTCCAAATGATCAGAACAAAAAGGGTAAACGGGATGGCTACTACATTTGCATTAACCCCTTTTGTTTCAGATTTAGAATAAGCTTCTCTAAAATCAGTAATAACATCATAATCCACGCCTATTTCTTTATTTATTACTTCACCGTTTTTACTTATTGTTGGGAGCACATTATTAAGAACACTTGCATTTGCTAGCTGATTATTCGTATCATCTTTTACCTTGGTACTATATTTATATGTTACAGAAGAAATAGGTGTACTCATTCCTTCCTGATAGACGTTTTGAGATTTCATTTTACCATCCATATCATTCGTATGGACGACATAACCTTGTGATAAAGTAAACTCATTTTTCACTTTTACTGGCAATCCAAAAAGTCCGCCAATAAGTTGCTCTAATACGTTATTTTGATTACTGGCATAGTGGCTATCTATATCGGTATAATCTACTTTTGTTGGAAAGTCTTTTGTAGTATAAAACTCAGAGATGACCTCACCCGTAGCATGTCTTTTAATGTCTGGACGTTCTAAATTCTTTACTGAGACACGACTATAAGTAACTTTAGAGTGTGGAAAAAATGCTTTTCCAAAAGGTTTTTCTACATAACTGACTTCCCGAGGAGCAATAAGACGTTCTGCTTTATCATAGAAAGGTTCTACAAAGGGATTTTCTGCGCTATCGTTAGGCTCGAAAGTTGCGACCCCGCTGGAACTATTATCTTCTAATGTATAGTTATAAGTCTGTCCATAGGTTTGCATGTCGCTCCCTGTTGCCATAGTATCCCAATGATCATTCATGACTAACTGCTTTACCCGTGAACCACCTCCTAGTTTATACAGCTTTGGTGTTGATAGTCGAATCCAGGATTTTTCAGGAATAAAATTTTGAGCACATCGTTTGTTTCTCAGTTTTTTATTAGGCCCCGTGAATATTTCACCTATGGCACCTATGCTAGACACTAATTTTTTTGCAATGGTTACCGCATTTTCTGTTCTATGATCTTGATTTAAACCATATACAATCCCATTTAAATACTGCCTTCCAAAATACCAACCTGCTTTTGATATGGGGTTTACCTGACTGGGGCCACTAGTTCCTCCTTCCATATCGGTAGTCGCCATGGGCACAGCCGCATAAAAATTGCCTGAACTGGCAGGCGATTCGAAAACATTGACATTACCTCCTAAATTAAAATAACCAGTCACATAATCATAATCACTACTATTAGAGTTAAGAGCCCCTCTTTTAGTCATATTCACTAAAAAACGAAAGTAGATTGGTTTCTCGTCTTGATTGTTTAAATACTTTTGTTTAAATATTTCTGATGAAATTGGGCTTGTTTCATCTTCTAATTTTACATATAAATAAGTGGATGGAACAACGCCTTGATATAACGAGTGGTTATTTTCTGGATCTGCTGGACTATCATTAGTACCTGCTCCTACCACTTTAAACATTTCCATAGTTGGTCTATCCTGCACATATTGATAGTCATCACTTTCATAAGTTAAATCAATGGAGCCTCCAGACGGTAATTCTATGGCAGTTAATGACCACGAAGCAGCGTATTGATCTTGTAGTGTTTTATCATCTTGATCTACAAAAGGGAATTCTGAAGTCGTTATTGGATCCTGTGTGTTACAGCCACCTAGAGCATTTGGCTTATAATTCCCCCAAATATCAAAAGCTTTTAAGTTATAATCCGGGTTATAATTTAAGTCATCTTCATTATAGCTAAACGTATAAGGGGTATGTTTCCCCATCAAAGAGGTACGGTATGTAAAATAAACTTTTTTTAGAGTAAGCTTCCCTTTATTAGCATTGATGTTTATTCCATCTACATCTATAATAGTTCCTGTATTATTAGGAAGGTTACCACATAAAGCATAATTATATTCAAAATAGGCGGTTTTAATTGGAGATAGTTGATCTATACTAGGATCATTATCTGGATCTTCATCTTCAAGTACTTCTTTGAAATCTTCATATTCCGGTTTGGAATACAATCTAATCTCATCAATCTTTTGTAACCTTCCTAAACCAGCACCACCATTATGGTCATTGACCCCTATAGCATCTTCTCTATCTGATAATTTAAAAATAGCTACATGCGTTTTGGTCTCTATTTTGTCTATATATTTTATCTCTTTTTTACCGTAGAGATAACTTCCTTTTTGATCTGCTCGATTACTTCTTAACCCCTCATTATAAGAAGCCTCATTTAGACCAAAGGGAATACGCCATTGAAAGTCTTCATCTTGCTTCTTATATTTAAAAAGTGTATAGGCTCCCAAATCATCATCGGTAGGACCATTACCTGTTAAATCTTCGTAATCTGAAGATAATACAGAGGACAATAAATAGGTATGTGCGTAAGCTGGGGTAATTACTCTGTCATAAAAATGATCAATGCCTGCTTTATTGTTTGTTGAGTTATCTCCTGGGTTATAGGTTACAATGCCAGTCGCGCAATCAAAGTTATTAGAATTGGTCGCAAAAGTGACTTCTTGTTTTTCTGTATTATATGCTGTTTCTCCAAACACGTAGGTAGAACCATCTGGTTTTAACATTCTAAGTTCTGCTGTATGGTGTTCGGCAGCGTTTGCATTAATGTGTTCTAGTGCATAATCTCCTGTGTAAAAATCACGCAACTCACTGACTGTTACTTTCTGTACGGATTGATTTCGAACATCTCTTGTTGTTCTTTTAAATTTCCCTCCAGAAGTGGTTTCAAAAGATTGTACCGGATGACTAGGAATATTGTCTGTATCATATTCTTTAACCCTAAAATTGGTAGTTGCATATCTATTAAAACCTGTGCCTCCTATATTAACAGCCATCGGTTTATCTCCTTTTAACTGACTGGTGTAAAGGCTTCTTTCATGATCGACTTTATTCTCTCCTACGTATTTAAAATATACAGGCTCATAATCTAAATTAGATGATGATTTATTCTCATTTTCATTTTTAAACGTATTAGAGGCTCTTGTTTCCCAAACGCCCGTATGACTTTTTGAAGGGGCCGCTACAAAATTTGCTCCCACATGCCAAGAAGGCCCACCTTCAAACTCGCCACCTAAACTAAGTCCTAAACTTTCATCTTTTACATATTCATCATAAATTTGTCCTATTTGACTACGATGGGCTCTAAACATGCCATTAATCCCTTGTCCATTCACACTATACAAATCATATGTATAATTAGTATAAGGCAATGCCAGCATATTTTTACTAATCACCCTGTCATTCTCTCTATTATAATCTAAGACATCATTTTTTGTCGCCAATCCTGTAAACTCATAGCCATAGGCCTTCTCTTTTTTAGTCTTATCTTTTATTTTTTGAACAGAGGCCGTTGCTGATATTTCTCCTTCACCATCTACTCCCCATAAATCTACACCTGTTGAAAACGAAAATGTGCTGTTAAAGTCTTGAAAAGCACTTCGTTTTCTTGGCGTTAATGTAACACTAGAAAAAGATAAACTTCCAGATGAGACCCCAAAAGATTCAGAAGTTTTTGCTATTGTCTCGCTCTTTGTACTCAATTTATAGGTAGCAGATGCAGAAGCACTTAAAGAAAAAGATGTTAAACCTTTATTTGAGTTATAAGACAACCCTGCATTTAATCTTCCTCCAACTGATAAGTTATCTATATATGGGAGGTTGGCTTTCGCACTTAGAGATGGAGAAATAGTAGCTCCTTCGGTTGCTGATGTTTGCACATTCATACCCACAGTTACATAATCACCCAAATCTAAAGACAAACCATAAGATGGTTTAAAACTAATACCATGATAATTATTATATTGTATGCCCATGCCTACCGCAAGACCTCCTTTAACATAATCTTCTGCTTCTAACCCAAAAACCTGACTTGAATACTGCGCACTAATTCCCACCGTAACATTAGGCTTCAAGTTTTTCTCATAAGTCATTTCATCCCCTTTAAAATCATCAGGAATTCCACGTACTTGCCTGTTTATTTGCCCGACGTTTAGGTTCCAACCTAACCCCACCCAAGAGGCTTCCTGATCCATGGTGACTCCAGAGTCGTAAGCCAGATTTAAAGGATATCCGCCAACATCCATGATAGGAATGTTATAGTTAAAATCACCAGTCGATAAATTCACCATATCTGAAGTACCAATGGGTGTAAACGAGTTAAATTCCGGTTGTGAAGGACCACTGGTTAAGGCAAATAAATTGGATGGCTGTACCGTTGTTAACATCAATTGTATTGCTAGATAACTTGCTATAACTTTTGATAGTTTACTGGTTCTTATTGTATAAATCATAACTTAGATTATTATAACTTTATTAATTATTCTAGTTTCTTTCTAGATTTTTAATTTGTTCTTTTTGAAGGTCTAGTGTGTTTTTCAGATGTAAAATATAAAGTGTCAACTCTTCAATTTTTTCAAGGAGCTTCACATTCATTTCTCCTAATTTCACTCCATTTTCTTCCACTTCTTTAGCAGATGGAATATTGGGTAAATGCCCTTTACTTTTAATGTAATTCTTTACTTGCTTAAGCGTAAGCAGATCATGATCTTTAGTAAACACATAATCTGGCCAGTCATTCAAATCAACCCGGATTTCTTTGGCATGAATATTACCATTAACTGCTAGTTTTTCATCTGGTGTATTGGTACCGATACCCACATTACCTGTATTGTAGTAGACATCTTGGTTGTTCAAAGTCCAGTTTCCTGAACCTCCTCCAGATACTGCATTTGTAGTTATGCTCTCTGTATTGCTAACCACACTTTCATTTCCAGCTGCATCTAATGCGGTGACCGTAAAATTATAAGCGGTTGCTGCTGTAAGTCCTGTTACTTGATAAGTTAAAACATTGCCTAAAGTCGTTTCTAATACTGCATCTTTGTATACTTTGTACCCTGTAACTGCTATATTGTCTGTGGCTGCTGTCCAGCTTAAATCAACGGTAGTATTGGTTTGTGAGGTACTGGATAATGTTGGTGCGGTTGGAGACTGAGTGTCATTATTTGACGTAACATCAAAGGCTGTTTTTATATCTGTTAAGTTAGCAGACATATCTGCTCCTATAATAACATAACCTATTTTGGCATCACCTCGATTCCAACTTTCATCAGTCGCCCATTGTGCTCCCCATAGTGAGAGACTATTATTATTAATAGAAGTAGATCCATTAGAAACAGTATTGGTTGTTGTATCATTAGAAAATATGATATTTGTTGATGAGTTTCTGCTAATTCCTTTTAATCCAGTTCCTGACATATCTTGAATAACTGAACTTCCATTTAATATTTGATCAGACGAAACATTTTCCTGCAATATTCTTAATGAACCATTTGTAGTTCCTAAATTTGCTGCTGTAACAAAATAATTAGATGGAGCTGTAACTACATTTACATAAATACCAGCATTATTCAAAGTATAGTTAACCCCGCCTTGTGACGGATTATATAAAGACAAATACCTAGTTCCATTTGAAGACAACCCGGTGCTGCTGTCTAATAAAGGAACTAAGTCTGATACTACCGAACTACCTTGGTAGGGTATTGCTTTTTGCGTTGGGTTTTTCCAATTAATCATTTTAAACTCTTTAGAGCTTGTTTCTGTAAATACTAAAATGTAATCAGCCAAATTCCATACGCCACTGGCTTTTGCTGAAACCACTTTAGCATTTTGTATGATTTGGTCACTAGAGCTAGGCAATGTATAACCTTGTGTTGTTGCCTCATCTAATATAGCTTGATAATCAGGGTCAAAAGAAGAAGCATTATTTGTAGTAATGTTTAATGTATTACTAACCACACTTTCATTCCCTGCGGCATCTAAAGCGGTTACTGTAAAATTATAAGCGGTTGATGCTGTAAGTCCTGTTACTTGATAAGTTAATACATTGCCTAAAGTAGTTTCTAATACTGCATCTTTATAAACTTTGTATCCGGTAACAGCTATATTATCTGTAGCTGCCGTCCAACTTAAATCGACTGTGGTATCGGTTTGTGCTGAGCTAGATAATGTGGAGGCCGTTGGAGCTTGATTATCACTCGGCGATGCTGCTTGCGGAGCTCCAGCCGTGGCAAAAGTTGCTGGGGTATTTTGAT